>CALEYM010000240.1 GCA_937926185.1 uncultured Bacteroidota bacterium
TTAGAGGGTTTAGAGGGTTTAGAGCAGCGCTGCCCTAAGCCCTCTAAACCCCTCTAAACTTTCTAAACCCCTCTAAACTTTCTAAACCCTCTAAACCCCTCTAAACCTGTTTCACCCACACCGTCCCTTCTTTTCCATCCTTCACGGCGATGCCGGCGGCGGCCAGGCCGTCGCGGATCTTATCGCTGGTGGCCCAGTCTTTCTGCGCGCGGGCGGCGGCGCGGATGTCGAGGATGAGATTCATCAAACCTTCCACGGCGCCGTTGTCGCCCGCCGTTTCGGTGTCGTCGAGCAGGCCGAAAATATCGAAGATAAAGGCGTTGAACACCGTTTTCAGGCGTTCCAACACCCAGGGCGACACTTCCGGGGCGGCCAGTTGCTGGTTGGCGAGTTTGTGGACGTAACTGCCCGCTTCGTTCAGGCTGGCCAGGGCTATGGCGGTATTGAAATCGTCGTCCATACCGGAATATGCCTGATCGATCAGGGCCAGTATTTCGCGGTCGGTATCGCTTTCAGAGCCATCGTAGTTGTCGGCGTCCGGGGTCATTTTCTGGAGGATTTTATTGGTCTCCATCAATTTCCGGTAGCCTTTCTCCGCGGCCTGCAGCGCGTCGTCGTTGATGTCGAGCGTACTGCGGTAATGGGCCATGAGCATAAAAAACTTCACCACCATGGGCGAATAGCCTTTGGAAATATGCGGGCTGTCGCCGCTGAACAGTTCGGTGGGCGAGATGGTGTTGCCCTCGCTTTTGCTCATTTTTTTGCTGTTCAGCAGCAGCATGTTGGTGTGCAGCCAATAGCGGGCCGGGGCGCAGCCGCAGGCGCCGTGGTTTTGGGCCACTTCATTTTCGTGGTGCGGGAATTTCAGGTCGTTGCCGCCGCCGTGGATATCGAAAGTCTGTCCCAGGTATTTGGTGCTCATGGCTGAGCATTCGAGGTGCCAGCCGGGAAAACCCACCGACCAGGGGCTTTTCCACACCATGATATCGCCCGGGCGGCCTTTCATCCAGATGGCGAAGTCGGCAGGGTCGTCTTTTTCGTCCTGGCTTTTGAGGTTGTCGCGGCTTTCGGCGAGCAGTTCGTCCAGTACCCGGCCCGATAGCTTGCCGTAGACGCCGGGGTTTTCCTGGTCGAATTTGCGCACGTTGAAATACACCGAGCCGTTGCGCTCGTAGGCATAACCCCGTTTGAGAATATCCTGCACCATTTCGATCTGTTCGGGGATATGGCCGGTAGCCCGGGGTTCGATGCTGGGTGGGAGGGTATTAAAAATGCGCATCATCTCATGGAAATCCACCGTGTATTTCTGGGCGACTTCCATGGGTTCGAGCTGCGCCACGCGCGCGCCTTTGGCCATGCGGTCTTCGCCGTCGTCGCTCAGGTGGCCCACGTCGGTGATGTTGCGCACATACCGCACCTTGTACCCGATGTGCATCAGGTAGCGGTAGATGATGTCGAAACTGACGAAGGTGCGGCAGTTGCCGAGGTGCACATTATAATATACGGTGGGGCCGCAGACGTACATGCCGGCATGGCCGGGCACAATGGGCTGAAACTCCTCTTTTTTGCCGCTGAGGGTATTGTAGAGTTTGAGGGAACGGTCGGTTGTGTTCATGGCCGCAAAGGTAGGAAATGTGGTTTGAAGGTTGGAGGGTTTCTGGTTGGAGGGTTTCTGGTTTGAAAATTCATTTTTAAAAAGAATGGTTCCTTTTCAGAAACCCATTTTCGCAACGACTGGGTAGTGATCCGAATATTCGCCCCGCACAGTCCGGCAGGCATATATTTTTAACCTCGGATCGGTCAGGATATAATCGATCCGCAGAAACGGCAGGGTGCCGGCAAAGGTAGTGCCAAGGCCGAAGCCCCGTTCGCGGAATGTATCTTTCAGCCTGTCGGACAACAGGCCATACACGTAGGAATTGGGCGTATCGTTGAAATCGCCGCAAAGGATCACCGGGTGAGGGGAGGCGTCGATGTGTTCGCGCAGCGCCGCTGCCTGTTCGGCGCGGATGCCGGTGGCGCCGCCTACTTTGCGCAGCATTTTATAGATACCCCGGTACGTTTCCTTTTTTTCCAGTTTGGGATCGCCCAGCACTCTTTCGGTTTCGCGGGTCACGCGGTTGGAATGCAGATGGAGACTGTATACCCGGAAGCTGCGCCTGCCGACCTGAATATCGGCCCAAAGCATGGCGTTTCCGGAGGCGGGAAACGGCACGTCGCCCTGGGCCAGTATGGGGAAGCGGCTGAGCAGGACAGTCCCCCCTTTTTTTTGAGATATGTGATTGTGCCCCGTTGCCTTGGCCAGACGCAGATGAAAATTCCGGGCACTTTCCTGGAGGCATAGTATATCGGGATCGCCGTTATTTTTCAGAAAGCGGGCGTAGCCGTAAAAAATTTCATCCCAGACCTCGTCGTCCAGATTGATGCCCCTGAACATGCCGCCAATGTTGTGCGTGGCCACGGTGATAGCGCTTTGCGGCACGGCATTGCTACCCGGGTTCAGACCAATAAAAGCGGTCGCATACTGCCAGCCAAGGAGTACGATACCCAAATGATACAGGGCAAAACGGTGCTTGCGCAGCGCCCAAATCAGCAACAATGCCAGATTGCCCAGCAATAACCATGGGTACCCGGTGCCAAAAAACGTCAGCCAACCGAAAAGAGCCGGGTTAACATGAGGCGACAGGTAAGACAAAAAAGTGAATACGATGACCCCGGCGCTCAGTATTTTAAGCAGGTGTTTTATAATATATTGCATAGTGTGTTTAATGGGTTTTATTTATCCCAACATTCCCGCTCGACGGCCTGTGCAAATTCCGCCTCGCGGATCAACCGGAGATAGGAATCGCGGTTGTGGTCGAAGTTTTGCTCCGGGGGGGTCGACTGGAAAATGACGTCGGCAAGCCGTTTCCAGCCTCTTTTTTCCAGGGTGAGTTTGGCCACACACAGGCTGTGCCCGGGCGAGACCCCCGGATGGGCTTTTTGCTCGGCTTCGAGCGCGCGCTGGAGATAAGCGGCAAGGGTTTGATCGGTTGGCTGAAAAAAATCGACGCGGTGTATTTCCGGCTCCGAGGGCAGGTACCGCACTTCGAAAGCGTCGCGGTCTTCCAGCGGGAAACCATTGGGTAAAATAATCAGGCCGGTGTCAGGCGCCGAAAAAAGGCCGGATACCTGCCTGTTTTTTTCGGTGAGAAAGCCATACATAATACGTCGCTGCAACCCTTCTTCCACGACAATCAGTTGCGCAACGGCCTTTCTACCCTCATTGGCCATCCGCGCTTCGTATTCCGGTGTCAGTCGGCTGCTCAGGCTTGCGGCGCCTGTGAGTTTTTGGCGCTGAAGCCTGCCATAATGCTGGAACCCGATGACAATGACCGTGAGCAACAAAATCAGGCCCCCCAGAAACAGGGCGAGATGTTTGCGGTTACGGCGTTCTTCCACCTTGCGCAGGCGGTTGCGCGGGGTGTCTGCTTTTTTATTGACCTGAAAATCGTAAGTGAACCCTTCTTTTTCTTTTACCACGCTGACTTCACACAGTTCATCCTCGATAAAAAAAGAATAAGTGCGGGATTCTTTTACCGAAAAATCGACTTGTACAATGCGCAAATTGCAATGGATCAACAGGTGGCCGGTTTTGTCGCCATGATAGACGCCTACCCGGTTCCGGTTGCCAAAGTCATCGAGATATACCCACCCGACTTGCGCCATGTAACTGGTTTGATTGCTTGATGTAATGGATTGGACGAAACGGTAACCCGGGGCATTTTTGATAAACGTTCAACCCAAAAAATGTTGTGGAACGCTGCCCGAAAAAAACGTGCTTCGCTCAATCTGCCATGCTTTCCACCCGTTTTTTCCCTTTAACCTTTGGCCTTCCGATGCTGATATAGTGAAATCCGAGGGCTTTCATTTGATCCAGATCATACACGTTCCGGCCATCGAAGATAACCGGCCCGGCGAGCAGGTTTTGCATGCGTTCGAAGTCGGGCGTATGGAATTCGCTCCATTCGGTCATGATCGCCAGGCAATCGGCGCCGTCGAGCGCGTCGTACATATTGTTTACAAAGCGGATACGGCCTTCATAAATGGCCTGTACATTGGGCATGGCTTCGGGATCGAAGGCCTGCACCCTTGCGCCGGCAGCCAGCAATTCGTCGATAATAACAAGCGCCGGCGCTTCCCGGATATCGTCGGTATTGGGTTTGAATGCCAGACCCCAAACCGCTATCGTACGCCCGGCGAGATCGTTTTTATAAAAACGCCGGATTTTTTTGGTCATCACGCTTTTTTGGAGCGCATTTACTTTGATCACCGATTTCAGGATTTTGAAATCGTAGGAATGGTCGCCGGCGGTTTTGGCCAGCGCCAGCACATCTTTGGGGAAACAGGAGCCGCCGTAGCCGATTCCGGGAAACAGGAACCGTTTGCCGATGCGGGTGTCGCTGCCCATGCCAATGCGCACCTGGTCGACGTTGGCGCCCAGTTTTTCGCACAGGTTGGCGATTTCGTTCATAAAGGAAATGCGCGCGGCGAGGTAGGCATTGGCGGCGTATTTGGTCATTTCAGCCGAACGCTCGTCCATAAAATAAATGGGGTTGCCCTGCCGCACAAAGGGTTCATACAATTGTTTCATCACACGGCCGGCCTTTTCGCCGCGGGTGCCGATGACGACGCGGTCGGGTTTAAGGAAATCTTCCACCGCAACGCCTTCGCGCAGGAATTCGGGATTCGACACCACGTCGAACATTTTTTTTGGCAATTTTTCCGCCAATACGGCAGCAACTTTCTCTGCCGTGCCCACCGGCACGGTGCTTTTATCCACAATGACCTTGTATTCGCTGATCATGCCGGATAATTCGCGGGCAACGCCCATGATATACGACAAATCGGCGCTGCCGTCTTCCCCGGGAGGGGTGGGCAATGCCAGAAATATGATCTGGCTGGGGTCGACGGCCTCGCGCAGATCCGTGGTAAAATGCAGGCGGCCTTCCTTGGTGTTCCGTTCGAAGAGTACGTCGAGGCCGGGCTCGTAGATAGGAATTTCCCCATTTTTGAGGCGCTCGACCTTTTGTTTGTTGTTGTCAACGCAAATAACATTATTGCCCGTTTCGGCAAAACAGGTGCCGGTCACTAACCCAACGTAGCCGGTACCAATAACGGCAATGTTCATGTATTTCAGTGTTTTATTGTATTTGTAAAATAAAGCGCACAAAGATAGCGCGCCCGCTCCAAACCCCTGTCGCCAAATCCTGTTTTTCCCAATGGGTAAATATTAG
>CALEYM010000241.1 GCA_937926185.1 uncultured Bacteroidota bacterium
TCGCCGGAAAAACGGCCCGCTATCGAGGCGATTCTGGAAAAATACGGTGTGCTGGAACACACGTTCCGCCAAACGGCCCTGCGCCAACACTCGCTGGCCTGCGTGGCCCTGAACACCTGCTCGCAGGCCTTTGCCGAGGCAGAACGCTATTTACCCGCTTTGCTCGATAAAATAGACGACATCCTCCGGGAAACCGGTCTGGAGCAGGAAGCCATCACCATCCGTATGACCGGCTGTCCCAACGGCTGCGCGCGGCCTTACCTGGCCGAGATCGGACTGGTGGGAAAATCGCCGGGCTATTACAACCTATACCTCGGCGCGGCTTTCAATGGGGAACGGTTGAACAAACTATACCGGGAAATGCTGAACGAGGAAGGAATTTTACGGGAATTACGGCCTTTGCTGCAAACATATTCCGCGGAGCGAAACGCGGGCGAGCATTTCGGCGACTTCTGCATCCGGAAAGGCTGGGTGCAGGCGACCACGCACGGGACGAATTTTCATCCTATTCACCACGGAGACACGGAGGCACGGAGATAGACCGCCTGCGGCAGAGCGTTTCAGACAGGGTCGACATGATTTGCAGGATATTGCCCGATCCGTTTAGGGTGCTGAATCTTGCAGATTATTTTAATCCTGTCTAAAACAACTCTGCCGGGGGCGGTACTTCTCCGTGTCTCCGCGCCTCCGCGGTGAACAAAATAAGCGACAACAACTGATGACAACATTTGAAGAAATCCCGGCCTCTACCTCCGAATCGCCCGCAGAAACTGCCGGCAATACCCTTTTCCCAATTTTCCTCAAACTGGAACAGTTCGCTGTGCTCATCGTGGGCGGGGGAAGCGTAGGTCTGGAAAAAATAAGCGCTATCCTGCGCAACAGTCCGGCCACCCGGGTGACTTTGGTAGGTAAAAGTATTTTACCCGAAATACGGGAATTCGCCGGCGGATATGAGCAGGTGCGTCTGTTGGAAAAAAAATTTGAAGCGACAGACCTGGACGGCCAGCAGATCGTCATAGCCGCCACCGACGACCCCGAACTCAACCGCCGGGTAAAGGAGCTTTCCGCCGCGCGCGGCATCCTGACCAACGTTGCCGACACACCCGATCTCTGCGATTTTTACCTCGGCTCCATCGTGCAAAAAGGCGACCTGAAAATTGCCATTTCCACCAACGGCAAATCGCCGACCATTGCCAAACGGCTGAAAGAAGTGTTGCAGGAAACCCTGCCCGACGAATTGCACGAACTGTTGCAAAACATGAATAGGATCCGGAACCGGTTGAAAGGCGATTTTGCGCAAAAAGTAAAGGCGCTGAACCGCGTCACCCGCCGGCTCTCCTCCAAACCGGACTCCATCGAAACCCTTGAAGCCCGCAACTGGCGGCGGCTGGCCACTATTTCGCTCGCAGCATTTGGCCTGCTGCTGATCGCCAATCTGGTATTTATCACTGGACTGCACCAAACCCTGGAACCGCAATTTTACACTTTTCTGCTCATCGGTTTTGCGGCGCAGATGATCGACGGACTATTGGGCATGGGCTACGGCGTAACGGCGGCTATCGGGCTGATGACGATCAACGTGCCGGCGGCGGCCATGTCGTCGTCGATCCATACGGCCGAGATGTTTGCCGCCGGGGCATCGGGGTACAGCCATTACCGTTTTGGCAACGTAAAGCGGGAGTTGTTCCGGGCCTTGCTCGTGCCCGGCGTGCTGGGGGCTATTGGCGGGGCGTTGCTGCTGATCTGGCTCGACGGAAAGGGCTCGCTGTATGTGAAACCGGTACTGGCGGTGTACACGCTGATCCTGGGCATACGTATCCTGTACCGGGCTTTTTTTCCCAAAACCGAAGAGTCGGAGGTCAAAAGAGTGGGTTGGCTGGCCGGCGCAGGCGGGTTTCTCGATTCCTTTGGCGGTGGCGGCTGGGGGCCGCTGGTGACCGGCACACTTATCACCAAAGGCAAAACGCCTCGTTACGTGATCGGCTCGGTAAGTCTGACGGAGTTTTTTATCACCCTGGCCAGCGCCGTTACGTTTTTTTCGGTGATCGGTATCAAACACTGGCAGGTGATCCTGGGACTTATTTTGGGTGGCGTGATTGCCGCACCGATAGCCGCCCGTTTTGTGGGCAAACTGCCGGTGCGGCAAATGACCATCGGGGTGGGGGTGATGGTAATCGTCTGGAGTGTAACGATTTTTGTGAAGGTTTTTTGGGGTTAATCAAAATCCTAATCTTTCTTCCAATTCTTTGGCAAGTTTTGGCAATTTTCGCCGCTCAATCAAATAACTCGACAACCCCGCCACCTCCCTGAAAATATAATGTTTATCCAGTGCCCCCTGGAGATAGCCGCGTCCGCTGGAGCCGCCGGTACCCGTGCGCAGGCCGATCATGCGCGTCACCATGTTCACGTGACGGAAACGCCAGGTGGAGAGTTGTTCGTCGATTTCGAGCAGGTAATTCAGCAGTTGGAATGGCGCCTGAAGCAAGGGGTAGCCCCGGTACAACATGATGAACAAGGCAGCCCGGCAGGCCTTGGCGCTCAGGCGGCGACCGGCAGGGGTTTCTCCGAAAAACAATTCCTCAAATGTTTTCTGATTCCCCTTTTCCCCTTCCACGAGGCTGTTGGCATAAATGGCGGAGTAATCGCTCCAGAAGGGATGTTTATCACCGGCTATGGGAAACAGGTTTTGGTAGCCGGTCCAGTATTCGGGCAGATCAAAAAAGGGCATACGTTCGAGCCACTCGTTCACCAGGTCGAGCAGGGAAGGGTTGCTTTCCACGCTTTTGATCAGCGCGATATGTTCGGGCCGGAGCTGGGAGATGTAGTATTCCTGGCCGTAGCGTTCGGGAAAACGCAGCCCCAGTTTGGCCTCGGTGATCTTGAACTGCCAGCTCTGAAAGCCGGAAGCCGGGCGCAGGAAATCGCGGAAATCCAGAAAATCCATGGGCGTCATGGTTTCGAGGATGTCGATCTGGTGCACGGCCACTTTCAGGATGGTGTCGATGCGGCCCAGGCGGTGCACCATCGTTTGCAGTTCGGGCGAGTTGTCGTTAATCACTTTGCGGCCCATGATCGCCGCGATGGAGTCGATCTCGAACAGTATCTGTTTGAACCACAGTTCGTAGGCCTGGTGAATGATGATGAACAACATCTCGTCGTGGGCCGGGGCGCCCTGCTGTTCGCTTTCCATCGCCTGGGCGTTCAGGATTTTATCGAGCTGGAGATAGTCGGAATAGTGTACTTCTTTCGTTTGCATGGTCGGGTAGGTTAGGGGCGAAGGAGGTAGAAATCAAAACAGTGCAAAGAAAGAGACTTAAAAGATCACGGCAAAGCAATATCCCGAGCGGATTTTTTATTGTTCCGCAAACTCCACTTTCCGGTAAATCTCGTTCAACGGCACGTCGCAATCGCCGATGCGCGGCACGTCGTTTTCTTCATAAAATTCCGTGTCAATCCAGCGTTCGCCTTCCCGTTCCAGGATGCGGACGTGTTTTTCTTTTTGAGCAACGAAGACGATCTGGCGCAGGCCGGGAATTTTTTTGTAGCAGCGGGTCTTGGTTGTTTTATCCAGGTACTCGGTGGAGTCGGAAAGAATTTCAATGACAACGGAGGGGTTCAAAGTGGCTTTCATATTTTTAGTGGCCTGGTGAAATTCATGTTTGCCGCACACGATCAGCAAATCGGGGTAAAAAACGTCGCCGCAGTCGCGGACGAACAGCATGCGGTCGCCGGGATAGACTTTACAATCTGCTTCACGCAAGCAAACTCCTAGCATCACATCCAGGTTATGCACTATGGTAGCGTGTTCTTCGGAGGTATAGGCCGTCGCTTCAATTTTCCCACCGACGAATTCGTGGCGGCGTTCCGCCTTGTACTCAAACTCGAAATATTCTTCGAGCGTGACGCCTTTTTTATTTTCCAGACTTTGAGCAGCAGTCATAATTCAAAATTTTGAACAAAAATACAAAAAGGC
>CALEYM010000242.1 GCA_937926185.1 uncultured Bacteroidota bacterium
AATGGAAAGCAGTGCGAAAATCGGCCTGTTCCAAAATAGCGCCGTCGAAAACCGTCCCGCGGAGATCGCAGTCTTTAAAAACCGCGCCGCTCAGGTCCGTTTCCACAAACTCGGCTTCTTCCAGTTTGCAGGTTTCAAAGCGGGTATTTTTTATCTTCAAACGGAAAAAGGAGGAAAAATTCAGCTGGCAGCCCTGAAATTCGAAGGACAGCAGGAACGGATTGCAGTCTTCGAAGTGCAGGCCCAGCAGTTTGCAGTTTTTAAACTTTACTTCCTGTAACGAGGTGTCTTTCAGTATGGTCATGCTGAAATCGCAATCGCTGAACACACATTCCAGAAAACGGCATTGCGACAAGTCTGCGTTTGAAAAATTGCAGCCGGTGAAGCGACAATTTTCATATTCGCCCGCGGGCAGGCCTTTTTCGGCGTAGTTTTCGTCTTTGAAGGTTTTGCCTTCGGCGTATGTTCTGCTCATAACCGGAAATTATCAGCAATTTCTAATGTGGCGTCAGCGAAGGGGGGCATCAGCCGAAGTATGAGGCAGGTGGCATCCCAGGGCAGCTCCAAAACCCTGGTTGGAGATGTCACCGCTCCTGCGTCGCGATGACACCTCCAACCAGGCCACACTATAAATTGCTAAAACTGAGCACTGTCCACTACTTTTTCACCAGTTGCCCTTCGTGCACCTGATCGCCCAATTGCGCGCGCACTAAGTAAATGCCTGCCGGCAAATCGCGCACTTCGAGTACCTGCACCCAACGGCCTGCCGGTTTGGAAGCCGCGATGTCGCGGGCCAGTGTACCGTTTTGGCTGAATATCTGCACGTTGGCCTTGCCGCTCCAGTCGTTTTCGATTACCAGTACGGCCCGATCTGCTACTGCCGGGTTGGGCATCAGGGTCAGCGACTGGGCTTTTGCGCCGGGCTGATGCGTGCCGGAAGTGAGGAACTCGTAGCAGCCCTGGTCGGGTTTGGCGTCGCGCGGGTTGCCGTCCAGGTCGGTGGCCGGCGCGTCGGTAGCCACGCCTTTGTCGATGCAGGGGCTGCCCGCTTGCAGGTGGTAATCGAGGTTGCCGGGATCAACGAACAGGGGGTCTGTCTGATTTTGGTCGTTGGTTTGGGTCAGCGCGTCGCTCATGGAAGCGTCGCCGCTGAGGTTTCCGCCCAGCGAGACGACAACCGGTTCGCCGTCTTCAATCTCGTAGTTGTTGGGAATATTATTGTAGAAAACGCTGTTTTGCGTCGTCAGGGGGCAGAAGCCGAAGGCATCGGCCCATTGGGCGATACCGCCGCCGATGGGGGCGCTGTTGTCGGCAAAAGTGCAGTTGAGCGCCTTGACGGACGAGGTGTAGTCGTTACGGGCGTTGTTGGAAATAGCGCCGCCCGCGCCGTCGCCGAGGTTGATGTTGGCGATAAACAGACAGTTGGTCAGTTCGGTTTCCGTATCCAGCAGATTAAGCGCCGCGCCCTGTGTGGTGGCGAAGTTTTGCAGGAAAACGGAATTGGTGGCGAGCAGTTTGGTGAGTGGCAGAGAGTCCACCGCCATGAAGATAGCGCCGCCGAAATCGGCCGTGTTCACTTCAAAACTGCAATCTGTCACGGTCAGTACCATGCCGGTGCCCACGTTTACCGCCCCGCCGTTAAACTCGGCGGAATTGGTCGTGAAGGTGGAGCCTTCCAGCGTCAGTTTGGTGTAGTCGTTCTGGTTGTTGATGGCGCCGCCGAAACGGGCAAGGTTGCTTTCAAACAGGCAATCGGTGACCGTGGCGTCGGCGGTAAATCCGCACACCATGGCGCCGCCGCTCGTGGCGGCTTCGTTGTTCAGGAAGTCAGTTTCGCTGATCGTGCCCTTGTTACCGTCGCCGAAGTTGGTGATGGCGCCGCCAAAACTGGCATTGTTGGTTTCGAACAGGCAAGCTTTAATGTCATAGAAGGTAGTATCGCCGTTGTAAATGGCGCCGCCCACGCTGCCGCCGAAGTTGCCTTTGAAGGTGCTGTTGGTGATGGTGTAGGTGGATTTCCAGTTGTACATGGCGCCACCGCCGTAGCCATTGCCTTTGTTGTTTTCAAAGGTGCAGTTTTCTATATCGAATTCGTGCTGGAACGAGCGTCCGTCGTTGTACATGGCGCCGGCCACGTCGGCCTGGTTGTTGCGGAATATGGTGTTTTTTATGGCAAAAGAGGCCTGCCAGTTGTAAAATGCGCCGCCAAATGAAGAGGCATCCGGATTTTGGTCGTCCACTACATTGTCTTCGAACAGGCAGTCCTCGATGGTGAAAAAGTCGTTGCCCTGAACGCAATCACTATACATTGCGCCAAAGCCCTGACATTTATTACCGCGAATAATGCAGTTTTTCATGAGAAAAGAAGCCTGGTTGTTTCGAATAGCTCCTATACTGGGTGCACCCACGTTGTTTTCAAACAAGCAGTTTTCGATGGTGAAAAAATGCGATCCGTCGCGCCCGTCGTTGTACATGGCCGCCGAGTTAGCGGCTTTGTTGCCGCGGAAAATGCTGTTGGTCAAGGTAAAATTAGATTGCCAGGTAAACATGGCGCCGGCAAAGTTTGCGCCTGCGTCGTTGTTTTCAAACAGGCAGCTGTCGGCTGTAATGCCGGAGGAGGTCAAAATATACAGGCAACCGCGATTGGTTTTGTTGTTGCGGAAGATGCACTTGTTCACTTCGCCGCCGTTCACCAGGTCGCGCAAAAAAATACCCGCGCTGCTGGCGGTAGCTTCACTGCTTTCAAACAGGCAATTGTCCACCACAACGCCGCTGCCATCGGGGCCGAGCGCCGCGAGGCCTGATCCCGATTCGCCGTAGTTGTCGGTAAAGCGGCAATTCCGTACGGTAGCCGGCACGACGGCCAGGATACCGCCGCCGCGACGGCTGGGGTCGGGGTTGGCCGCGCCGATTTTGGTGTTGCCGCCGCTGATCCTGAAGCCGTCTACCACGGCCCGGTCGGTCACGCTGGCGCCGGCCACGATCTCGACGACGTGCGTGGCATTATCCACGCGTTTTTGGGTGAAGTCGCCCGCGATGTCGTCGCCGGCATGGTCACCGCTCAGGATGGTGACATTCGTTTCCGCGTTGCGGGCGCCGAGGGTCGATTCCGTACCGTTGAATCCGCCGTACAACTGTACGCCGCCTTTCAGCGAGAAGGAAGCGTTGACCACGGCGTTGGTAGGCTTGTAGGTTCCCGCGGCTACCCACACCTGATCGCCGCCGGCAGCAGCCTGCAGTGCGCTGTGGAGCGAAGTGAAAGCGTTGGCCCAGGAAGTGCCGTCGTTGGCGCCCGCGGCATCGTGTTTGACGAAGATGGTTTTTTGGGCACTGAGTTGGCCGGCAAATGCCAGCAGAAAGAGCATTGAATGTAGGGTGTGTTTCATAGAAAAAGTTATTTTACAGGAAAGGACAAGCAAAGTATGCTGAAATACGGCGCTTGCCGGTGATTTATTAAAAAAAGACAGAATTCGACATAATTGATTGAGTGATTGAGTGTTTGAGTGATGAACCAATCACTCAATCACTCAATTCAGTACCCGCCCCAGGCCCGTTCGCCCTTCTGATACGGCGTGCAACCTTCATACCGCCCCGGTATTTCTACCATGCGCAGCGCCTGGGTGCAGCCTGTTTCGGAGCTGAAATAGCCCCAAAGGGTCAGGTCCTTGAACGTTTTAAAAAAAGCGGGTACTTCGCCGTTTTGTTTATTTTGGGAAGGGTCTTTTTGCGCTTTATCCAGTTCCACGAGGTAATCGTGGCGTTGGGTTTTGGAACCGCGCATGAAAGATTTGCCGAACCGTTGTTTGAAGTTCAAATCCAGCGCGGTCAGGCCGGCGGTAAAGATTTTCTGTTCGTCCGCTTCGTAACAATCGCTGACGACGACGGCGATGAACTGCCCTACTTTGGCGGCCTTGGCGCCCGGGGTGTTGGTAGTGGGCAGGATAGTGTCGGCCACTTCGTTCATCAGTTTGATCTGGCCTTTTGAAAATATGCCGATGCCTTTGCTGTAGTCGGCATCGTCCATGGCTTCCCAGTTGATATTGTTGGCCAACAGGCTGTCGGCGCCCAGCAGGCTGCCGCCCAGGAGGATAGAGACCCGTTGTATTGCTGCTCTTCTGTTCATAATTAATGGTTTAATTTTACAAATCCCCTTTCTTCAATGCCGTTACCGCGAAATCTGCCGCTCTTGCCGTGAGCGCCATATATGTCAGCGAAGGGTTTTGACAAGCGGCGGAAGTCATGCAGGAACCGTCGGTGACGAACACGTTGGGCACGTCGTGCATCTGGTTCCAGCGGTTGAGCACGGAGGTTTTCGGGTCGCGGCCCATGCGCGCGGTACCCATTTCGTGGATGGCCATGCCGGGATAGGAGCCGCGGTCGAAGATTTCGGGATTTTTAAGGCCTGCGGCTTCCAGCATTTCGGCGGCGTCGTTCATCATGTCCACCCGCATTTTTTTCTCGTTCTCTTTGATTTCGCAGTCGATGGCGAGCACGGGCTGGCCCCATTTATCCTGTTTGCTTTTGTCGATGAACACGCGGTTTTCGTAATACGGCAGCATTTCGCCGAAACCGGTGAGGCCCATCGACCATTGTCCCGGCTCGCAAAGGGCGTCCTTGAACTCGGCGCCAATGTTGAGTTCCGGGATTTCGCGCGCCCAGCCTTCGCGGCTGGCGCCGCCCTGGTAGCCGAAGCCGCGCAGGTAGTCGCGTTTGTCGCCGAACAGGTTGCGGAAACGGGGGATATAGATGCCATTTGGCCGGCGGCCGTAGTAGTATTTATCCTCGTAACCCTCCACTTTGGCGCTGGCGCCGCAGCGGAAATGGTGATCCATCAGGTTGTGGCCGAGTTGTCCGCTGGTGTTGCCCAGGCCGTCGGGGAAAGACTCGTCGACGGAGTTGAGCAGGATGAACGCGGAGGCCAGCGTGGAAGCGCAGACGAAGACCACTTTGGCCTTAAATTCTATGGTCTGGTTGGTTTCGGCATCGATGACCAACACGCCGCTCGCCCGTTTTTTGTCTTTGTCGTACAGGATGCGGTTCACGATGGAAAAAGGCCGCAAGGTCAGGTTTCCGGTGGCCGCGGCGGCGGGCATGGTGGACGATTGTGTGCTGAAATACGCGCCGAACGGACAGCCCCTGCTGCAGAGGTTGCGGTACTGGCAGCCGCCGCGGCCGTTGTGCGGCTGGGTCAGGTTGGCGGCCCGGCCGATGGTCATCGCGCGTTTGCCGCCATAGTGCGCCTTGATGCGGGCGGCCACGTCTTTTTCCACGCAGTTCATTTCCATGGGCGGCAGGAATTGTCCGTCGGGCAACTGGGGTAGCCCTTCCGCCGAGCCGCTCACGCCGATGAAACGCTCCACGTAGTCGTACCAGGGCGCCAGGTCTTCGTAGCGGATCGGCCAGTCCACGGCAATGCCTTCTGTGATATTGGCCTCAAAATCGTAGTCGCTCAGCCGGTAGCTCTGGCGGCCCCACATGAGCGAACGGCCACCGACGTGGAAGCCGCGGTACCAGTCGAACCGTTTGACTTCGGTGTACGGACATTCCAGGTCGTTCACCCAAAAATCGGGCGCGAATTCGCTGTATGGGTAGTCCCGTTTTTGCACGGGGTGCGATGCTTTCATCTCGGTAGTGAGGCGGCCGCGGTGCGGAAACTCCCACACCCGCGTCATGGCCGTGGGGTAGTCTTTGACGTGTTCGATGTTGCGGCCGCGCTCCAGGAGCAGGGTTTTAAGGCCCTTTTCGGTGAGCTCCTTGGCCGCCCAGCCGCCTGAGATACCGGAGCCGATGACGATGGCGTCGTAGGTATTGTCTGCCATGTATTTATTAAAGTGATGAGTGATGAGTGATGAGTGATGAGTATGGTCCGGGAGAACTCAAAACTCAAAACTTTTAAACGTCGCAAATTTCAATGGCTTTTCGCAAAGTCTCCAGTTTGTCCGGCTGAACGGGGATAAACTCCTGGGCCACATAGCCCTTAAACCCTGTGTCGGCAATGGCCCGCATGATGGCGGGGTAATATAATTCCTGCGTATCGTCGATCTCGTGGCGGCCGGGCACGCCGGCGGTGTGGTAGTGCGCGAAAAACGGGTGGAAGTCCCGGATAGTCCGGATAATATCCCCCTCGTTGATCTGCATGTGGTAAATATCGTAGAGCAACTTGAAATTCTCTGAGCCGAGCCGTTTACACAGTTCGATGCCCCAGGCGCTCTTATCGCACATGTAGTCTTTGTGGTCCACCTTGCTGTTGAACAGTTCCATGCAGAGCACTACGCCGTGCTGTTCGGCCAGCGGCATGATCTTTTGCAGGCCGGCGACACAGTTCTGCAGGCCGGTTTCGTCGTCCATGCCGTCGCGGTTGCCGCTGAAACAGATCAGGTTGCGGTAGCCGGCTTTGCCCACGAGGGGGATCATTTCGCCGTAATTTTTGATCAGCGTTTCGTGGTACTCCGGGTGGTTCCAGCCGTTCACGAGGTTGATCTCGGCGCCGTTGCACATGGAAGAGTACAGGCCGTATTGTTTCAGCAGGGGCCAGTCTTTCGGCCCCACCAGGTCGATAGCGGGAATATTCAGCGCCTTGACGGCCTGACAGAATTCTTCCAGGGGGATAGCATTGAAACACCAGCGGCACACGGAGTGGTTGATACGGCCTTTCCAGGCGGGCGGTTCGCCGTCGCCTTTCACAGCAGCGGCCAGCTCGGCAGCATCGAGGGTAAGCAAAGCGGCGCCGGCGGCCAATGTTTTCAGGGCCCGGCGGCGGGAGGTACGGTTTGGCATAACAGTGCGAGCGATAAATTTCGGGCGCAATGTACGCCGCAGCCTGAAACAAATTCGCGCAAAATTGTGGTGTCGCCGGATTTTTGCGAGGATCGCAAATCCTCAATCCCTATACCGCTTCATCAAATCCCCGTAATATTCAATCCGCCGGTCGCGGAAAAAGGGCCAGATGCGCCGCACGTCTTCCGTGCGCTGTTTGTCGATTTCCAGTACCACATTTTCCTCCTGATCCGGGCTGGCTAAGTAAAGGACTTCTCCCTGCGGCCCGGCCACGAAGCTCTGTCCCCAGAACTGGATACCGCCGGTGACGCCGGTCCAGTCGGGCTCGTGGCCCACGCGGTTGACGGCCACCACGGGCAGTCCGTTGGCCACGGCGTGTCCGCGCTGGATGGTGAACCAGGCGCCGTGCTGCCGGGCTTTTTCTTCTGCCGGGTCGGTGCTTTCCCAGCCGATCGCCGTGGGGTAGATCAGCAGTTCGGCGCCGGCGAGGGCCATGAGACGGGCCGCCTCGGGGTACCACTGATCCCAGCACACCAGCACGCCCAGGCGTCCCGCGGAGGTTTGAATGGGCTGGAAACCCAGGTCGCCGGGCGTGAAATAGAATTTTTCGTAGTACGCCGGGTCGTCGGGGATGTGCATTTTGCGGTATTTGCCGGCCATGGAGCCGTCTTTTTCAAACACGACGGCCGTGTTGTGGTACAAGCCGGGCGCCCGTTTTTCAAACAGGGAGGTCACCAGCACCACGCCGTGCTGTTTGGCGGCAGCCGAAAAAACGGCCGTATCGGGGCCGGGAATGGGCTCCGCCAGGTCGAACATGGCAGTTTCTTCGGCCTGGCAGAAATAGATACCGCAGTGCAGTTCCTGCAGGATCACGAGTTCGGCGCCCCGGGCGGCGCAGTGGGCGATGCCGGCGAGCGATTTTTGAATGTTGGCCTGTTTGTCGTTGGAACAGGATTGCTGGACGAAACCGATTTTCATTTATAGCGATGAGCGATGAGTGATGAAGAGCTGGCCTGTTGCAAAAGTTTGGAATATTTTACTATTCTTGTGCAGAAATACAACGTTTACTTGAAAAATGCCGCGTATATGCGCTCAGGCTTCTTTTTCGTCTTTTTATTTGCCATTCAAACGGCTTTTTCACAACATGTTTTTCGCGGCAAAGTACTGGATGCGGACACCCGCGCGCCGCTGGCCGGCGTACTCGTCAGGATAAAAAATGCCGCCACAGGAACAGTTTCCGATGCCCGGGGACAGCTTTACCTGACTACCGAAGACAGCTCCACCGTCCTGAGTTTTTCGTATTTTGGGTACCAGCCTGTTGATTCCAGTCTGGCAGCCGGTATTTACCATACGATTTTGCTGAAACCGGAAATTCCCCGGCAGCAGACTTTTGCGCCGCCGGATAACCAGACAAACCTCAGCCTGTGGCCGGCCATGATCACACCGGCGGCTTATGACGATCCGGCACAACTGCTTCAGGGACACGTGCCCGGCTTGCTGATCGCCCGCGGCGGGAGCAATCCCAACGAAAATTACACCCTGCGGGTGCGCGGATTGAGCGGCGCCCTGCTTTCCGATCCGCTCATTTGGATCGACGGCATGCCCGGCGGCAGTTTGTCGATGCTGAATCCGGAAGACATATCCGAAATGACGGTGATACAGGAGGCCGCTTCCACGGCCCGTTTCGGCGCGGCGGCGCAGGCGGGCGTGGTATCGGTACGCACACAGCCATACCGCCTGACGGATTGGGGCTGGCAACTGGATTACCGCACCCAGCTGTCGCTCGCTCAGGTCGTGCGACCGGTAAAACCCCTGAACGCGGAGGAA
The DNA here is from genome assembly GCA_937926185.1 of uncultured Bacteroidota bacterium. Lineage (GTDB taxonomy): Bacteria > Bacteroidota > Bacteroidia > Chitinophagales > Saprospiraceae > M3007. Next base: position 8,605 of record CALEYM010000242.1, read on the forward strand.
TTTCTGGCTCAGGGGGGAGACGATATGATGCCGGGCAACGAATCGACTTATTGGCCCGACCAAATTACACGCAACGCTTTTTCACAGTTTCACCACCTGGCCCTCGGATATTCGGACCGAAAGTTTCAGTGCCGCGGCAGCCTCGGCTTTCAGGACCGCGACGGCATCCTCCTTAACTCCGGATACAAACAATACCGCGGCATGGCCGACGCTACATATTCTTTTTGGGATGACCGGATCCGGTTGCGCGGCCAATGGCTGGGTCATTTGCGCCAGGCAAACCTGTCGGTACCTGCCGCTTTTCATTACGCGGTGAATTTTAACCCGACATTTTCCATCCGGAGCAGCGATTCCATTTACCAGCAGTTCGGCGGTTATACCCAGTTTCCGCCCGCAAGCTTTAATTTTTATAACCCGGTGGCGCTGCTGGAACAAACCAAAAATCTGGCGGAAACACATGGCTGGCGGGTCATGCTCCGCGCCGATATCAAACTGCTGCGCCATTTGACCCTTTCGGGCGGCTGGTCGCGGCTTCAACAACAGTACGGATTCGGCGAATACAACATGCCGGAAAGTTTTTACCGCGACTGGCTGGGCAAAGGGTACGTCAATATGGGGATCGACAATTCGGCTAACGGGTACTGGGAAGGATTGTTGCGTTACCAGACATCGGCTGCCAAACACCGTTTCAGCCTCGAAACCGGTGTCCTGGGCCAAAGACGCCGGCTGGACGGCGTACAATTTTTTGGCGGCGACATTGTACCGCGATATCCGGAAATACAGGGCGTGCGCGACATTTTGCAATTGTACATAGCGCATAAAGGCCCGGGCACCGTGGGGTACATGCACTACGATTCCATTTTTGAAAACAGAGGATTGTTGATCGAAGCCACGCATGAATACGATGAACGCTGGCAGTTTACTGCCGGCGTACGCGGCCTGCAATGGCAATATGGGGGCGTCCATTTTCCTGCCACCCTGCTGCCCTACTTTCGGGGCGCGTTCAACGTGCTGGGCGGGAAAAACAGCCTGCACGGGAATTCGCTCATCCTGCGCGCCTCCTGGGGCAGATCGGCAGATGCGTATGTCCCCTATCCGACCAAACCCGCTCACTGGAATGACAAAAAAGAATTTGGGCTGGGCCTCGACGCCGGCGGCAGGCGCTGGCGTTTTAGCGCAAACTGGTTCTGGAACCACGCGCACAGTTTGTACCAGTACGTGGCGAATCCCATGCTCGGAAGCCTCGCTACTCAAAACCGCGGCTGATAGTACGCTTTGAGCGGAGACCTTGTTCAACGCCCGCGTTTCGACTGGCAAAGCGATTTGCATATTTCTGCCGTAAACACCCGGTACGACAACTACCTCGGCCCGGCCAGGGAGTTTAACAGTTACAGTCATTTCGGGTATGCCGGCAGCAGTTGGGGGGTGATCCGTACCTTACAAAAGACGCAGATCATTGGCGGCGTTACCGGGTATATAGACAGGAACGGCGATAATATTTATAACGAGGAGGATATGTTTGTTCAGGGCAATGGCGTCCCTTCCCTCTGGCTGGGCTGGAACAATTCGCTTCGCTGGAAACAGTGGACGCTGAATATAAATTGCCGTTACACGCGCGGGCACGTGCTCCTCCATGAGTACCGGGTTTTGTACGAAGTCAATCCCGAACGCGGTATCAACAACAGTATTCAAACCCGATACTACAATCCAAGGCAAATTTTCGGTGGGACCATTTCCAATGAACATGTCGAGAAAGCCGGTTTTTTCCGTTGCGACGGCTTGCAATTGACGTATGAGGTCCTTCCCGGATATTCCGGCGGGCGTCGCTTCTCCTGGCAGATCTTTGCCGGCGTACAAAATGCTTTTACCATAAGCCGCTATACCGGGAATGATCCCGAGGTGCGACTTGTTGCACCGCCCGCCGACCCGCGCTATATCTCATCCCAACCCAACCCCCGCGCACCCGGCATTGACCGGGCAGGTTCCTATTGGCTGGAGCGGGCTTTTTACGCCGGCGTCAGGTTGTCGGTCAACGGCCGGCGCGCGTTGGTATGCGATTCACCGGTCAGCCAACCGGAGTAGAAACCGCTGCATCTCCTGCTTCCAGGGCTTGCCGTTGCCCACGAAATTGTTGTGCATAAAACTGAAGATCAGCACCTTGCCGCTTTTGGTCACCGAATAGCCGCTCAGGCATTGCACCCCGCTCATGCTGCCGCTTTTGGCAAAAACAAAAGGCTGGCCGTCCGGTCCGCGGTACCATTCGGCCAGCGTGCCCGCTACGCCGCCGGCCGGGAAGAGGGAAAACAGCCGGTCGCGGGGCTGCTCGCGGAACAATGTCTGTAATACGGCGGTCAGGTAGCGCGGGGTAATGAGGTTGTAGCGCGACAGGCCCGAGCCGTCGACCCAGCGCGGCGGGTTCGGCAGGACGCCGAACAGGCTGTCTTTTACCCAGGCAATGATCTTTTCCTGCTGCAGGGTATCGTATTTCACCCCGGCACACACCAGTAGCAGTTGCTCGGCCACGAAGTTGTCGCTTTCGTACATCATGCGGCGATAAACGGTGTCGGTAGGACAGGAATAAAACGTTTTCCAACCGGGGCCAGGCGGGCCAGGCCGGCTTTTCCAGTTCACTCCGTAAAGTGAGTCCGTTTTGAAAGTGACCAGGGGTGGGGTTCGGAATTCGCCCAGGTGAAAGGGGATGGCTCTTTCAAACTCGATGGAATCGATGAAAAGCGAATCGTATTGTACATAAATGGTCGAATGGTCTTCGGCGCGGGTTATGCGGGGCGTTTTGCGGCCGCTCACATGCATGTCCCAGACAAATTCACGCGCTGGGGAAATTACCCGCGTTTTCTCTCCTTTTTTTTTCGAAATGATGGTTACATTGCCGTAGGCCGGCATAGACGAGCGCTCCGGGGAATAATATTCCGCGTAATCGTCCCAGGCCCAACCGGGACCGAAGCGTTCCATATAATCCTGTTCGTAAAATTGAAGATTGTACAACCTGAGGGGTTGTCGTTTTAAGAACCGGACAGCCGGCTGCCAATTTTCAAAATCCGGATGCAAAAAAGTGGGATCGCCGGTACCCCGGAAGAAAAACGTATCATTGGCAATTTTCCATTTCATACCCGGCAGGGAATCCCCCAGCACTTTCAAACAAGTCGCCAAAGTCAGAATTTTCGTGTTCGATGCCGGGGTGAAATACTGGTCGGCATTCACCGCCGCGAGCGTTTGTCCGCTGGCCGCATCTACCAGGTGAAAGCCCGTAAAACCCCGGGAAAAGACGGGAGATGCTTCGATTTCAGTTTTAAGGTTTTTATAAAAATGGCGTTCGGCGCGGCGGGGGGTGGCGCAGGAAGCGAGCAGCAGGAGGATAATGTAATATGAAATGAGCCGCATGGGAGAATATCAGGTCTTCAAACCTCATGCCAAGGTAAGACTGTTTTGACTATCCGTTTCCCGCGGGTATGAATAAAGCCGGCTCGATTATTTTTTATGTGTTGTGATACTGATTTTAAAGAAAATCCTTAAAATCAGAACGCCGGCTAAGATCATCCCCGCTACTAATAAAATTTCATTTCTGATGCCAAACGC
>CALEYM010000243.1 GCA_937926185.1 uncultured Bacteroidota bacterium
ATCAACAAATCAACAAATCAACAAATCAACAAATCAACAAATCAACAAATCAACACTACCTAACCAGTCATGCACCACGACATTCAAATTTCCAGTTGGCATCCCGACTTTCGCGAAGCTTTTTACCGCCTCAACCGCGCCTGGATAGAGGCCGATTATCCTTTGGAGCCGCTCGATATTGCCGTACTCAGTGATCCGGAAAAGCATATCTTAGCTGCCGGGGGCAGCATACTGACCGCTACGGAAAGAGGCACGGTGGTGGGCGTGGTGGCGCTGCGGCCACATGGGGGCGAACGCTGCTACGAACTGACCAAAATGGCGGTGGATCTGCCCTGGCGCAGCCGCGGCATCGGTAAAATGCTGATGCGGGCAGCTCTCGACGAAGCCCGGCGCATGGGGGCGACGCGTGTGATATTATACTCCAATACCCGTACCTCGGGCCCGGCGGTGCAATTGTACCGCAAAATGGGTTTCCGGGAAATCCCGCTGGAACAAGGCGTATACCAACGCGCAGATATCAAAATGGAACGACTGTTGAACACGATTGACATTCAGAGAACCACGCGGAGCCGTTTGCCGGAGACAGACCTGAACAAATTGACTTTCGGCGAAGTGGTTTCCGACCACATGCTCCTGGCCGATTACCGCGACGGCGTCTGGCATTCGCCGCGCATCGTACCTTTCGCCAACCTCGAAATGCCGCCCCACACCCTGGCCCTGCACTACGGGCAGATCGTTTGGGAAGGCATGAAGGCATTCCGGATGACCGACGGGCGCGTGTCGATCTTCCGCATTCCCAAACACATCGAACGCATCAACCGCTCGCTGGAACGTATGGCTATGCCGCCCATGCCGGCAGAGTTGTTCGAAGAAAGTATCCGTACGCTGGTTGACCTCGACGCCGCCTGGGCGCCTTCCGCCCCCGGCTCGGCCCTTTACATCCGACCCCTGGTGTACGCTTCGGAGGCCAAATTCGGCGTAAAAGTGTCGGAGGCTTACCGCTTTCTCGTGTTCACCGGCCCGGTGCCGGAATATTATCCCAGGCCAATAAAAGTAAAGGTGGAAGAACGGTTTATCCGGGCCGCTCCGGGCGGCACCGGGTACGCCAAGTGCGCCGGAAATTACGGCGGCGCCATGTATCCCACCCAACTGGCCCGCGCCGAAGGTTACGACCAGGTACTCTGGACCGACGGCTCCCCCGAACTCCACATTGAAGAATCGGGCACTATGAACGTCATGTTTGTCATCGACGGCAAAGTGGTGACGCCGCCCCTTTCCGATACCATCCTCGAAGGCATCACCCGCGACAGTATTATAACCCTTGCTACAGAATTGGGCTACCCGGTGGAACAGCGCCCCATCAGTGCACTCGAACTGGTGGAGGCGCACCGCCGCGGGGCGTTGCAGGAAGGCTTCGGTATCGGTACTGCCGCCGTTACCGCCCCCTTCCAACTGATCCGTGTCAAAAACGAAGACCTGCATCTGCCATCCCTGACGCCCGCCAGTTTTTCAGTGCAGGCGCGCCAAATGCTCCAGGAATTGCGCGACGGCCGGCGGGCGGATGTGTACGGGTGGAATACGATCGTTGGTTTATGAGGGTTTATAAGGGTTTATGAGGGTTTATGAGGGTTTATAAGGGTTTATGAGGGTTTATGAGGGTTTATAAGGTTAGAGGGTTTAGACCCTGTCGGTTTTGTGGGTAACCGGCGGTACCGTTCAAAATACAGTGTTTATTTCCTTGGCTATATTTTTTAAAATATTGAAAATCAAATTAATGCGCAATTTTAGTTTTGACACAGATTTTTGAACATTCTCTAACCGGCAGGGTCTAAACCCTCTAACCTTATAAACCCTTATAAACCCTTATAAACCCTCCAACCCTTTCTCTGTTCTCCGCTCCAGCCACCAAAACCCTGCCCAGGTAACGGCGCTGATGACGCCCAGAACATACCACAGGGTATTGAATCCCCAGGTTGCGATGATCTGCGTACCCATGAGCGGGGCAATAATGTTGGCCACAGAGTATGCCATGGTGTACAGGGCCATATAGCCGCCCGCGCTGCCTTTTTCGGCGTAGCCGAACACAAAATTGCTGCTGAACGGCATCACGTACATTTCGCCGAAAGAAATCGCGACCATATAGATCAAAGCGGAAGCCATGCCGCCGGGCGGAAGCAGAAAAGCGATATATGCGAAAGCATACAAGACCAATCCTATCCGAACAAACGACAGCCGCGAACGCCGCCCTTCGATGCGGTAGATCAGCGGCATTTCCACCAGGAATACGATAAGCCCGTTGAGGGCGGCCAGCAGGCCGATGGTGTGTTCATCCCAGTGATGGGCGTCTTTGAAATACACCGGCACCGTCCAGAGCAGCTGCATGAAAACGATGGCGCCCAGCACCGTCAGCAGGACAAAGGCCAGAAAGGGTTTATCGCGGTAAGGCGAAACGGCAGGCGCCGGATTTTCCGTTGTTTCCCGCGCTTCGCCCGCACTTTCCGGAGATGCATCCTCTTTGGAGGCAATGAGCTGCCAGAGCAGCACGGCAGCCAGCAGGCAGGTAAGCCCATCCACCACAAACAGCCAGTGCCAGCCGAACCCGGCCAGCAAACCGCCGAAGGCCGGCGCCACCGTCCAGCCCAGATTGACCGACATCCGGTAGAGTGAAATAGAGCGGGTACGCGTTTCCGGCGTGCATTGCCGGGCGATGGCCAGCGAGTTGGCCGGCCGGAATACCTCCGAAATGACGCTCAATAAAAATACAGCGCCGCACATCACCCAAAAGTTGCTCAGTTGGATCAGTACCATCAGCATGATGCCATTCCCGATCAGGCTCCAGAACATGATGGGGTAGTAGCCGAAACGGTCGGTCAGTTTGCCGCCGATGTAGGCGCCCAAAAACGCGCCCGCGCCAAAAAAGCCCAGCACATAACCCGCGTCGCGAATGCTGTAGCCCAAATGTTTGGTGAGATAAATGGTGAGAAACACCACCACCATCGCACCGCAGCGGTTGATCAGACTGACGACGGACAGGAACCAGACTTTTACCGGAATACCGGAATAGGAACCCCGCCAATGGGCGTATAACCGAAAGAGCATGGAAAGAAGCGTTTAGATGATCGTATTCATTTGTCCTGCTGAAGTATATTGGAGTTTCTCCATTCATTTTAGACGCGGCATCCTTTTGCCTGGTGTCATGCAACGTGCCTTGCCCGGTATTTTTGAAGCTCCGAATAAAAAACTGTTTCTTCCAAAAATTAGTTTCAGTATTAAAAGAAAATTTTGATCCTTTCAGGTTGCATAAACAAAAAGGTAAATCACTCAATCACTCAATCACTCAATCACCAATGAAAAACGCCGGCTGCGTATACTGCAGTCG
>CALEYM010000244.1 GCA_937926185.1 uncultured Bacteroidota bacterium
GTTTCGATACGGAACTGTTCCGGCAACATGCCCAAATGGCCCAGCGGGTGATGGACGACATCATCGACCTGGAGTTGGAGAAGATCGAACAAATCCTGACTAAAATTGACAAAGACCCCGAGCCGGAATTTGTGAAGGCCACCGAACGCGAGTTGTGGCTGAAAATTCGCGCCAAATGCCTGCAGGGCCGCCGCACCGGTATCGGCATCACGGCCGAGGGCGACATGCTGGCCGCGCTGGGTATCCGATACGGCTCTGCCGAATCGCTCGATTTTTGCGAAAACCTGCACCGCACACTGGCGCTGGCCGTGTACCGCGGCTCGGTGAACCTGGCCCGCGAGCGCGGCGCCTTCCCCATTTACGACGCCAACCGGGAAGCGGCCAACCCCTTCATACAACGCCTGGCCGAAGCCGACCCGGCCCTGTACGCCGACATGGTGAAATACGGCCGCCGCAACATCGCCCTGCTTACCATCGCCCCCACGGGCACCACCAGCCTGATGACCCAAACCACTTCCGGCCTGGAACCCGTTTTCCGCATTGCCTACAAACGCCGCCGCAAGGTGAATCCCAACGACAAAAACGCCCGTATCACCTTCACCGACGAAGTGGGCGACGCCTGGGAGGATTACAACGTGTTTCACATCCCTTTCAAACAATGGCTCCAGGCAAAGGGCTACGACCCCGACGCCGTGGAAAAATTGCGGGAAGCGGAACTCGACGCCATCATCGAACAATCGCCCTGGTACCGCGCCTCGGCCGAAGACGTGGACTGGGTGAACAAAGTACACCTCCAGGGCCGTGTGCAAAAATGGGTGGACCACAGCATCAGCGTCACGGTGAACGTGCCCGAGGAAGCCACCGAAGACCTGATCGAAAAAATTTACCGCACCGGCTGGGAGGCCGGTTGCAAAGGCATGACCGTGTACCGCGAAGGTTCGCGCAGCGGCGTACTCGTGAGCGATAAAAAGAAAGAGGAGAAAAAAGACACCTTCATCGAAACCGCCGCGCCCAAACGCCCCAAGGTGCTCGATGCCGTGGTGGTCACCTTTATGAACAACGACGAACGCTGGGTAGCCGTGGTGGGCCTGTACCAGGACCGGCCGTATGAGATATTCACCGGCCGCGCGGTCGATTCCTTTTCCGTGCTTACCCAGGTGCAGAAAGGCAAAGTCATCAAGGTCAAGGAAAACGGCAGAAACCGCTACGATTTTCAGTACGAAGACAAAGACGGCTACAAGGTGACCATCGAGGGTCTGTCGCGCACTTTCAACAAGGAATACTGGAACTACGCCCGGCTTATTTCCGGCATCCTGCGCCACGGTATGCCGCTGCCCTATGTGGTGGAAGTGGTGAACAACCTGAACCTGGAAACCGCCTCGCTGAACAACTGGAAAAACGGTGTGGTGCGCGCCCTGCGGAAGTTTATACCCGACGGAACGGAGCCCTCGCACAATACCTGCCCGTCGTGTAAAACGGACAACCTGGTGTACCAGGAAGGATGTTTGCATTGTAAAAATTGCGGGCATTCGGAGTGTAACTGAACGGGGTGTCCGGTAAACGATTTACCGCAACAACTGAATCGTGACCGTGGCCAGTTCCGAATCCGGAAATTTGTAGTAATGCCGTTCGTCTGTCATCAGGCCCGCTTCCGCGGCAATACGTTTGAAGATGTCCGCTTCCAGGATGTATTGATCGGAGAAACCGTGCGTGGCGTCATACGCGGTGGCGGCGGTAAGGCCCGGATTGGCGGCGGCCAGGTGTGGCGGCAGTGTGTGCAGTTCAATAACAAGCAGACCAAACTTGCGAACGTAAGACGCCCAGCGTTCCAAATGCCGGCGGAGAGAAGCCTCCACTTCCGTATTGGAGAGGCGCGCGCCGCGATAGGCGAATGCACCGGTAGAAGTACTCGCCGGATAATCCTGAGCGCCCTGTGACGGTTCCCAAATCCTGTTGTGATCGAGGAAAGTACGCACATTGAGCAGGTCGTTAAGGTCTATGCCGTAGTCTTCCCGAAGGTCTTTGGCCAGCAGGTCGGGGCGCCCGATGTCGCCCCAGATCACCTTTGCCCAGATGTCGGCTTTGGTGAGGTTGGCACGCGTAACGCGCAAGGCGGTTTCGTTAAAATCGGCGCCGACGAGGAAGAGGGGGTATTCATCGAGCATTTCGCCGCGCAGGGTTCTTTGTTCGATCACCTCGAAGATGTGTTGCAGGAAAGCGCCGTTGCCGCAGCCCATATCCACAATTCCTTTGGGTTGCTCGTCAGGCGGTTTGTTGAACAGATCAATAATGATCTCGTCTATTTTTTTGAAATAAGTGGCGTGCGCCCCACCGCTGCCCCAAACATTCATTTCGCGGTCGACGTGTTGTTCGGGCATGCCCGCGGGCACATCCCACAGGATTTCCGGGTTGCCGAAGATCAGCTCGTCCAGGTTTCGAAAGGTGGGGATATAAGATACCGTGACGCCGTAGGCGCTGGCCCGTCGGGCAAAGAACAGTCCCTTCTGGGTAAAACGGTAAGTGTGGCCCCGCTGCTCAAACCAACCCAAAAAAGCAAAAAAGTCGAGTATTTTTTCAAAACTTTCCACGTCTTCGTGGAACTCTTCGGGCTTGAAAGAGGCCTCCATGAAATATTTGTGAAACATGCCGCCCATGCCCAGCGCCACCACGGTGGGGCCGATAATGACGCCCTCGATATGTTTCAGCACCTGCTCCTGGATACGCCGGGTATTGTCGTCGGCAGACCATTCGATGCTGTAATTTTCCCGGTATTTGCGGAAAATTTTCTCCAGTACGACGAACGGCGCGCGTTCAAATTTTCGCTTATGGAACCGGCCCGAAAAACGGAGCAACTCCACTACATCCCGGTACAACGCGCACAGATCGAAGGCAACGGCGCTGTTGGCGTTCGTCCGGTACCGCACTTCATTTTTCAGGTTATCCACTTCGCAATCGAGCCAGCCCTGGGAGCAAAGGATTCTGAGCGCCACGTTCAGATAGCCTTCATTGGCCCTGAATGCCGCCGAAATGCCGGCACTCGTCGCTTCTCCTTTTTCTAATAAATAATCCAGTACGCCCTTCTCGCGCAGCACGTAGGCAGCAGGCGCGGTGGCAAGACCGTCGAGATGGCGAAAGATGGTGGCGCGAAAAGCTGCTTTCTCTTGTTTATCCGGAAATGGCATTTTAGTTCAATTTGGCAAGACGGTTAACGAAAACTACGGGAGCGGCGAAAGTAGGGAACAGGAAGAAACACCGGAAAAATAAAAACGGACTTTACGACAACGGAGCCTGAAAATCTTGTTCAAGCGCCCTTCTGTGCAATCGTTGGGCGGCTCATGGCCTGAGATTAAGCAAACAAAACCGCCCCTTTTCCATCCCGATGCCTCGGGATGAAAAAGAGGCGGTTATTTGTACGCCGTCAAACTGACGGCGTTACACTGACGGCGTTACTTCGTCTGTATCATCTTCTTCACGGCGCTGTCGGTCGGCGTTTCCACCTTGTAGTACAACAGGCCGGTGGTTTCCAGTAGTGCGCGATCCAACAGGAAGGCGTTATAACCCTTCGCAAAGTCGCCTGTCGAGCCGTATAGCAGGCGGCCCGTTTCGTCGAACACCGTCAGCGTGGCTTCCGATGCCTCGGGCAGGTAGAAGCCGATCTGCGTGCGGTGCAGCCAGGGGTTGGGCTGGTTCTGGTACAATTCGAAGCCCTGGCCGGCGATCACCGTGCCGTTCTGGCCGTTGAAGC
>CALEYM010000245.1 GCA_937926185.1 uncultured Bacteroidota bacterium
GTTACGACTGATCAACCTTCAATTGAGCGACCCCAAGTCGTAAGTCTCAAGTCGTAAGTCGTCAGTCATCAACCTTACAGGTATTCGGCCAACAGCCCCGCCTTCGCGCCCATCTCCACTTCGTTTTGTCCGATCAACTGCTTTGCCAGCCGGTGCAAAGCGTCAACGGGCATTCCCTGAGCAAGGGCTGCCGCTACCCGTTCGTCGTTGGCAATGGCAAGCACTTCTTCCCGGGAAGGCAATGCCGTCAGCGCGGCTATGTGACCGAGATCGTTGCCGGTGAGCACGGCGCTGTGGCGCAAGCCGTCGGGCAGGGCGTCGAAGCCGACCCCGATAGCCGTTACGGTTTGTGCAATTTCAAAAATGGCCGGGCCGCTGGCGCGGGCGTAATAGAAGCGGCCCATACGCGCCACGAGGTCAATTTTGTGCGGATCTATACGTCCGGTTTCCGACAGCACCCGTTCGTCGATGTGCATCAGCACAATGCGACAGATGATGAGGTTGCCGGCCCCGCCTTTTTCACCCAACGGCAGGATTTGTTCTACCTTGCACTCCATCTGCACGGGGCTTTCCGCAACGCGAAAGGGTTTCACCCGCTCAGACGGCAGGGGCGTAAAGCCCGCTTTTTCAAATTCGTTCACCGAGGCGTCATATTCAACGCTGCAAAGCGCCATCTGGCGAACAATCGCATGCGATACGACGTTTATCACAACCTCGCCGGTATCCTCCACGTTTTTCAGGGTATCCTTGGTCGTATTGTTGGACACACGCCGGTTCGACGAAAAGATCAGGATCGGCGGGTTGCTGCTGAAAGCGTTGAAAAAACTATACGGCGCCAGATTCGGTACCCCGTCGGCGCTCAGGGTGCTGGCAAAGGCGATGGGTCTGGGCGCAACGGCGCCAAGGATGTACTGGTGCAGGTCTTTTGTAGGGATTTGGGTCGGGTCTATCGTGAGCATTGAGTGATTGAGTGATTGAGTGATTATAAATTTTAGCGTCAAAATTAACAATACAAGCGGCTAAATGACAATTTCTCGTAGCGCCCTTGGGTGACCTGCCTTGTGAACCCTAACCCGAAACCAGAAACCCTCAAACCAGAAACCATTAAGAATGATGAAATCCGGATTTTTGCGCCTCGGCTTGGCGCTTCTGCTCGCTTTAGGCGCATTTTTGTTTTATCAATACCGTCAACCCCGATTTGTGGCCGGCGAAACAGCGCCGGACTTTTCGGCCACTTTAGCGAACGGCGAGACTTTTCGCCTGTCCGATCTGAAAGGGAGATATGTGTTGCTGCAATTCTGGGGCAGTTGGTGTGGCCCTTGCCGGGCCGAGAATCCGCACCTGGCCGAATTGTACCGGAAATATCACAACGCCGGTTTTGAGATCGTCAGCATTGCTATCGAACAAAATTCGCGGAACTGGCAACGCGCCATTGAAACAGACGGAATGGCGTGGAAATACCACGCTGCCGAATTCAGTCAGTTTAATGGGCCGCTGGCCAGATTGTTTAATATCCGTTCTATTCCCACTACTTTTTTGATCAGCCCGGAGGGGGTAATCATGGGTGTACGCTTGTCGCCGGAGATGATAGAAAAAATGCTGCGCCGGTAAAACCGACTGTCAGTCGGTTTAAAAAACAGAAAGCCGCCCGTAGAACGGGCGGCTTTCCAAAACTATTATATCCCCAAAACTATCAATAGCCCGGGTTTTGTTCCAGGTTCGGGTTAACGGCGAGCGCCGCGGCCGGGATCGGGAACAGCAGGCGTTCGGGCCCGGAAGCCGGTTTGTTCTGACGGGCTGCCAGGAATTTGCCGAAGCGGATCTGATCCTGCCGGCGCCAGCCTTCCCAGTAGAATTCGCGGCCTCTTTCGGCGAGCATGTCATCCAGGCTGAGGGCGCCCAGGTCGGTAGCGCCACGTTTGGCGCGCACTTCGTTGACGATCGTCAGGGCATCGCCGGCATTGTTCGAACGCAACAGCGCTTCAGCTTTCATCAGCAGCACGTCGGCGTAGCGGAAAAAGACGTAGTCGTTGTCGGCATTGTCGCCGCCGGCATAGTCGATCGGATACTTGATGACGCGGATACCGGTTATTTCCAGGTTATTACCCGTTTCTACGAGCGCAACCTCGGGTGTGAAGGCCAGCGGATTGCCTTTACGGTCTTGCAATGCAGTGCCGTTTTGGTCGTATTGCTGTCCAACGAGGAAGCCCGCGTTGATGCCCGACACGTCGGTCATGCCCGGGTAGTCGGCTTTTTTCCGCACGTCGCTGTCTTCGAAGCTGTTATAAAAGTCGCTGAGTGTGGCAAAACCGTTCCAGCCGGACGGGTTCTGGTTGTAGTGCAAGGTGCAGAACCAACGCGAACGTACGTTACCGCTGCTAATACCGCCCTGGTTTTCGCCCGTCCAGATATTTTCGGACGAAACCTGGTCGTTGTTCGGCGCAAAGTTATCGTAGTAGTTGTCTTCCAGGCTGTACTTGTTGCTGTTGATGATCTGGTCGGCATACGTGATCACTTCCTGCATATCGCCGGCCGCAAAGGTAGGCGACTGGCGGTTGGCGAAGGCGCCCTTGTTCAGGTAAGCTTTCATCAACAATACGCGGGCGGCGTCTTTGTTAGCGCGGTTGACCGGGCCGTCGGGCAGGTCGTTGAGAATGGCTTTACATTCGCTGATCACGAAATCAAGCGCCTCGGTGCCTTTGAGTACGTTCGGTGCGTTCAGCAGGTTTTCGCCCGGCTGACGGAAAGGAACCTGGTTCCAGCCGTCGGCGATGGAAAACATCACAAATGCGCGCAGGTAACGGGCTTCGGCGGCTTGTTGCGCCGTGGGGCCGAAAGAAAGCGCGTTAGTAGCGGTAAACACGATCTGAAGCAACTCGTTGAACGTATTCGACAGGAAGGCATGGTCGGCTGTCCAGGTGTGGTTGTGCAGTACGCGCCAGATGCCGTTGTCGTCCCAGTCCGGCCCGCGGGTGGGGCCGAGGCACTCATCGGTGGTGTGTTCCTGGGCAGCCCAGAAGCGGGACTGGTCCTGGTAAGGCAGGCGCAGACCGGAGTAGGCGGAGTTGATCAGCGCGTTGACGCTGATTACATCTCTCGCCTGTTCGTAGGTAAGGTCCTCTTTGAGCGATTCTTCCAGGTCAGTGCAGCTGAACAGGCCGACCAGGATCGTCAGGAGGAATAATTTGTTAAATTTCATAACGGAGTGATTTTTGTGTTAAAATGTGAAGTTTGCGCCCAGAATAAAAGTTCTGGCCGAGGGGTAAGGAATGTATTCGATACCCGTTGAAGGCAGACCGTTTCCGGCCACGTTTACGGTATTCACCTCGGGGTCGAAACCGCTGTAACCGGTGAACACCAGGAGGTTTTGGCCTGTGATGTACACCCGCACATTCTTAACGGAATTACCGATGTTGCCCACGTTGTAGGCCAGCGTGGCGTTGGCCAGTTTCACGTAATCGCCATTTTCCAGGTAGCGGTCGGAGGGTTTGATCGCGTTCGAGGTCGCTTCCCGGTTGGCGCCTTCGAGCAGGCTGGCGTCGATATTGCGGGAACCCAGGTTACCGATCGGGATAACCGACATCTTCGTGTTATTGTATATCTGGTGCCCCATGGCGCCATTGAAGTTCAGGTTGAGGCTGAGCTTGTCAATGTTTACGCCGGTGTAGAAACCCAGGATAACATTCGGATTGGCGTCGCCGACAAAAGCGAGGGCTTCATTGTCGACGTACTGGCTTTGCCCGTCTTCACCCACCTGGATGTGCTGCCGCAGGTAGAAAGAGTTGAGCGGAAGGCCGTTTGCCAAACGCTGGCTGGTAGCCTCGGAGGTGCCCTGGCCGAACAGCGTGCCGTAGTTCAATTCCGGCCCGGTGTAGTTCTCCACCTTGTTTTTAATGAAGGCGACGTTTGCGCCGAAGTTCCAGGAAAGCTTTTCCCGGTCGATGATCAGGGTGTTCAGCGACAGTTCCAGGCCGGAGTTTTTCACGTTGCCCGGCAGGTTGATCCAGTAGAAGGCGGCGGGCGCCGGCTGGATAGTCGGGAACTGGAAGAGCAGGTCTTTGCTGTTCCGGTTGAAGTATTCGATCGTACCGTACAGTTTGTAGTTCATGATGGCAAAATCGATCCCAATGTTGGTCGTGGTAGTGGTTTCCCATTTCAGGTCGGGGTTTGCCACGTTTTCAAGGTCGGAGCTGGCCTGATTGTTGACATTTGTCAGGTAATAACGCTCCTGGGCGGCGCCCGCGGGGAATTCGGAGTTGCCCGTCAGACCCCAGCCGAGGCGGAGCTTCAGGTTGTCGAACGGACCGTCTTTGAGGAACGATTCGTTGTGCATGTTCCAGGCGAGGCCGAAAGCCGGGAAGTAGCCATATTTGTTGTTTTCGCCGAATTTGCTGGAACCGTCGGCGCGGAACGTCCCGGTGAGCAGGTATTTGTCGCTCAGGTTGAAGTTGGCGCGAACGAAGTACGATTGCAGTTCTGCATCGGGCGGACTAAAACCGAACACGTTCCGGCTGCCGGGGGAAGAGGCTTGCAATACGTTGATGTAATCCACTTCATTCACGGCAAAATCGCGTGCCCACAAGCCGTTGCCTCTTTCCGTGCGCTTCTGGTATTCGTAACCGGCCACGGCATTCACGTTCAGGTTACGGCCCCAGATGGTGTTGTAGTTAACGGTGTGCGTCAGTATCTGATTGGTGTTTTTCACCTGGTAAATGGCTGCCAGGCCCCGGTTTTCAATGTCCTGGATGTTGATCCAGCTTTTCACCTGGGTGCGGCGGTCGCCCGAACCGTGATTGATGCTGTAGAAGAACTTGTACGTCAGCTCGTCCGTAATTTTATAGGACGGAGAAATACTGGCGATCACGTCGACAGTGTTGGCCTGGTCGGCGTATGCATCGATCAGCGCCACCGGGTTGGTGAAGTTGCCGAAGTCCGGAAGTATGATCGGATCGCCGTTCTGATCGTAAATCGCGTGGGTCGGGTTCCACTGCAATGCATTGCCGATGAGGCTGCCCCGGAAACCCGCGTTCGTCGTAACGGCCGGGCCGTTTTCCCGGGTTTGCGCCGTGATCAGGTTGAAGTCGAGCCCCAGACGTTTGCTGTCGAAGAATTTGTAAGAGCCCGCGATATTGGCGCTCAGGCGGCGCAGGTCGTTCGATTTGACGATACCGTCCTGGTCGAAATAGTTGAGGCCTACGCGATAAGTTCCTGCTTCGCTGCCGCCGCTGACCGACATGTTGTGGTTTTGTACGAAACCGGTGCGCAGTATCTCGTCCATGGCATCCGCGTCGGAACCGTAGTCGCCGGCGGTGAGGCCGTAGTCGCGCAGCGCTGCCCGGTATTCGCCGGCGTCGAGCACTTCGTACTTGTTCAGAATAGAGCTGGCGCCGACCGAGGTGCTGAAGTTGATAGAAGGCGTACCGCTTTTGCCTTTTTTCGTGGTGATGATGATCACGCCGTTGGCGCCGCGCGAACCATAAATGGCCGTGGCGGAAGCGTCTTTCAATACCTGGATGGACTCGATGTCGTTCGGGTTGAGGTAGTTCAGCGGGTTGGAACCCGGCGAGGAGCCGAGGTCGCCGACATTGGTTCCCGGCTTGGTGGAACTACCGGTCAGTTGAACGCCGTCTACCACGAACAGCGGTTCGTTACCGGCGCGGATGGAGGAGTTACCCCGGATACGCACGGTGGTTGCTGCGCCGGGCTGGCCGCTGTTGTTCAGTACCTGAACACCCGCCGCTTTACCCTGGATGAGTTGGTCGGGCGCGGTGATCAGGCCCTGGTTAAAATCTTTTTCGCCAACCGAAACGACCGAACCGGTCAGGTCCGATTTTTTTACCGTGCCGTAACCGACTACCACCACCTCGTCGAGAATGGTGCCCGGTTTCAGGGCGATGTTCACAATGTCGGATGCGCCGAGGTTAACCACCTCTTCGGCAAAGCCGGTGTAAGCGAAACGCAACTGCAGGGAGCCGGCCGGCACTTCAACGGTAAAATTACCGTCAACGTCGGTGGAAGCGCCGCGGGTGGTTCCAACCACGGAAACTGTGGCGCCGATCAGGCCTTCGCCGGATTCCGCATCGGTAACCTTCCCTTTGACGGTGCGTTGAGCCAACGCCAGGTTGCTGAACAGCATCAACAATGCCAACAACAACCCGCCCTTGGTAAAGGTGTGCAAAAACTTCATACGATAAGTGAGTTTAGTTTAGTGAATTAAATATATTTCACGCCA
>CALEYM010000246.1 GCA_937926185.1 uncultured Bacteroidota bacterium
AATGCGAGTACGTATGACCCGCCCGGCAGCCCGGCCAGGGAATATTTCTGGCCCGGGTTTGCAGTATAACGGGCTACTTCGCGGCTGTCGAGCGAAAACAGGCGGATGCGCTGTACCGCTTCGGCGTTTTCGAGCAGAAAATAGTCGGTAGCCGGATTCGGGAAAAGCCGCACGGTTGCGGCGGGCAATGGGTCTTCGGTGTCCGCTGTTTCCGGTGTGAACAGGTAGGCAATGACTACGGAATCGGCCGGGTTGTTGTTGTTGAACATTTTCAGGTGGATCAGGCCGGAAGCGCCCGGGATCAGGTCCCAGTTTCTGAAATGCACGAAGATATTACCCGAGCTATCCGGGTCAATATTGAATGTTTTCGTACTGATATGAGCCAGGTAGCACAGGTTAAGATCGCATACCTGGGTTTCACAACCGGGCGTGATATTGACGATCGTGCGCTCCCATTTGATGGTTTGCACGGCGTTGGTCGGGTTGTGAATAACGATGTGACCATCCACGTCGTCGTCGCCCTCCGGGAGTAGCGTCCAGACCGAGGTAGCGGAAACCTCGAAGGTAGATTGGGCAAAGGCGGCGCTGAAAAGGCCAAGGCAAAGCAGTAAAAGTGTAATCGAACGTTTCATAGGCTAAATGTCCATTTTTAGCAGGTTTTGTAATAATTTGGCAAAGATACGCCTGTCGGACGGTTCAGGCGCGCTAATTTTGTTTCTTATCAGGCTTTTTTTCGTCGGCTGTATGCCATTAGCAAAAAAACTTATGCGAAAATTATGGGTGCTGGCCTTGTCGCTGACGGTATGGACGCACATTTCAGCCCAGTTGCCATCGGGTTCCATTGCACCGGATTTTACCACCAAAGATATCAACGGTCAAAGCTGGCGCCTGTACGATTTACTCGACTCGGGAAAAATCGTGGTACTGGAAATCTCCGCGACCTGGTGCGCGCCCTGCTGGGCCTATCACAATGGCCACGCCATGCACGCTTTTTACGAACAGCACGGGCCGGAAGGCGACGATCGCGCGCGTGTCTTGTTTATTGAAGGCGACCCTAAAACCAACGTAAACTGTCTGACAGGCCTTTCCGGCTGCAACGATTTTACCCCCGGCAACTGGGTGGCAGGCACGCCCTTCCCGATTATCAACGACGATTCCATTGCCAAAGCATATCAGATTGAATACTTCCCTACCATTTTTGTGGTCTGTCCAAACCGGAAAATTTATGAAGTAGGCCAGTGGAATGCCGCTGAACTGTGGGAACAGGCGCAAACCTGTCCGGTAGCCACCGGTAAAGAAAATGCCGGGATTTTTGAATTTTCAACCGGCACTTCTTTTCAGGAAATATGTGGAAACCTTGAAGTAAACCCCGCTTTTTCATTGGTTAACCTGGGTTCGGAAGCCCTGACACAGGCAACGCTCGCTCTCGAATGGAACAACAGCGCCGTGCAAACTATCGAATGGAACGGTTACCTGAATGTTTATGATGAGACCAAAATCGCATTCGATGCGTTGACGCTGACCGATAGCGGGCAACTCTCGGCCCGGCTTTCCGCGGTCAACAACAAACCCGCCGACGATGAACCGGCCAATAATATCAGGACAAAAAATTTCAGCGCCGCAAAAAATTCCAATAGCCTTAAAGTGCTGCTACGCATCAGAACCGACCAGTATGGCGCCGAAACCTACTGGGAATTGCGCGACCTGCAAGGCAACGTGCTGGAAGCCGGCGGAAACAAATCCGTCGGCCCGGGCGGCGGGGGCATGTTCACCGGCATACCGGACGGCCCCGGCGCCTACAACGACAATACTCTCATCCGCGACACCCTGAATTTGCCGGAACCGGGCTGCTATTCCATCCATTTTGTCGATTATTACGGCGATGGTATCTGCTGCGATTATGGCAACGGATACTACCGGCTCTACGATCTCACCGACCTCCAGACACCGATCCTTACCGGCGGCGACTTCCGCGCCTACGACGACCGGGCGTTCAGTGCCGGCCTGGTAACGGCTACCGGGGAAGCGGAGCGCCCGGAGGTATCAGTGCATTTGTTCCCCAATCCGGCCAGCAGGTTCCTGCAGGCGGATTTCTCCCTGACGGAAGGGGCTTTCTTATCTATCGACCTGATTAACATCCTGGGTCAGCGGGTATGGAACGAACCCACCGTTTATTGGCCCGCGGGCGAGCACGTCAAAAATATTGACGTCGGTCAACTGCCGGAAGGCGTATATTGGCTGTGTTTTAGCGTAAATGGACAGTGGTTGGTCCGAAAGTTTGTCGTGCAGCGGCAATAAAGGCTCAGTTTTGATTGTCCAGGAACCGCGTCAGCGTGGATTTGAACGCATCGCCGCCCCGCGCCATCAGGTTGAGGTGTCCGGCTCCCCTTACAATATGAAGTTCCTTCTCGACAGAACCCAGGTTGGCAAATATCTGGCGCCCATACTCCGGACTGATCCGGTCGTCGGCATCGCCGTGGGCCAGCAGGATGGGTTGCCGGATACGCCGGGCTGCTTCTCCCGGCCGGATGGAGTCCGGCTCAAACCGCGCCATCTCCGCTGCACGGGCGATACCGTCCTCTGAAAACCAGCGCCAGGGAATTTTCAAACGCTGCCGCTGATAATCGTACACGATAGTGCGGAAATCGGAAAAGGTGCTTTGAATGATGCCGAACTGCAACCGCGGTTCGATAGCCAGGGCTTGCAGGGCAATGGCGCCGCCCAGCGAATTGCCCCAAACGCCCACCGGTTCGCCGTTTTTCCGTTGCACGACGAAGTCGGTAATCGCGCTGACATCGTGTTTTTCAAAATATCCGTATGTGCAGTACCGCCCTTCGCTTTCGCCGTGGGCGCGGCCGTCGAACAGCACGGTTTCGTAACCTTCTTCCCAAAGCCAGGCTGCGGTTTGTAACCAGTGCTCCTTGCAGCCGCCGACGCCGTGCAGCAGGATCACGGCGCTTTTACCGTTTTCGCCGGGGCGATGTATCCAGTAGCCATGTAAAGTAAGGCTGTCGGCGGTTTTCACTGTTATTTTTTCATACGGAAGACCCAGGTCGGCCGGCGTACGGGAAAGGTTGAATTTCCTCGGCGTCAGGATCATGTAGGGCGCCGCGTAATACACGAAACCGAAAACGCCGGCCAGCAGCACGGAAAATATGACGGTAATGCGTTTCCCTATTTTGGCGTATTTCATCATTCGTTGAGACACAATTTTTTATAACAGGTTACCTCGGGTAAAACAAAAAATACTCATTTTGGATCGTTCAGAAAACCGGCGGTCTGTCTCCCCGTTTCCAGCATCGCTTCCAGAACAGCCTGCGCCAGCGCCCGTTTTTGCAACTCCGCCGAACCAAAATCTTCCTTACCCTTTTTGATATGCGCACTCTTAGTGGCGATATGGGTAAACGGAATAATGCCCGTCCGGATGTCCATCAGCACCGTCTCGCAGGTGGCGAATGCTTTTGATTCTTCCTTTTTGAACACCCGGTACCGCTGAAAAATATCGCTGTGCAAATTATAGATCAGCAGCATATCGGCCTGCAGCCGCACGGCCGATTCCCGCAACTGATGAATATTGGGATTGACGCCGGTAACGATAGAAGGCAACAAAATGACCTCCTGCACCCGGGAAGCGCCTTTTATGACCCATGTAAACGTGTCGATCAATTGCTGACGCGCTTTCAGGCTGCCTTCGTCGTACCATTGGCGGTATTGCACCCGCGTGCCGCCATAGTGAAACACGGCCAGCCGAACGGTATCCGGAACCCTGATCCTGCCGTCGAGAATGCGCTGGATATCTACTTCGCTGATGGTGCGTTCTTTAAAATCGAACAGCGATTCGGTAACAGAACGGTCGGTAGTCGTTTCCAGGTAACGGTAACGCGGGGAAGTGCAGGAAGAGGCGCAGGCGAGTATGAGGAGCACGAAAAAGGTGCAGGAGATGGAGTTGAACATAACAGGCTTTTTGGCAGAGAAAACGAATCAAATGGCTGGCGCATTGCGATCCGCAAAAAACTTCAAACTTCAAACTTCAAACTATAAACCGCCCTTGCCACCCGCTGCCCATCCATCGCAGCCGACAGGATGCCGCCGGCGTAACCCGCTCCTTCGCCGCAGGGGAACAAGCCCGTTATCTGGGGGTGCATGAGCGATTCCGGATCACGCGGGATGCGCACCGGCGCGCTGGTACGACTTTCTGTGCCGACTACAATGGCTTCCTCTGTCAGGTAGCCCCGCATCATTTTCCCGAACTGGCTCAGTCCGTCGCGTAGCCGTTTATAAACGAAAGAAGGCAACAATTCGTACAAAGGCGCCGGGTGAATACCGGGGATATAAGAAGTCGGGGGCAGGTCGGCCGACAGGCGCCCGGCGAGAAA
Source organism: uncultured Bacteroidota bacterium (assembly GCA_937926185.1). GTDB lineage: Bacteria > Bacteroidota > Bacteroidia > Chitinophagales > Saprospiraceae > M3007. Next base: position 4,377 of record CALEYM010000246.1, read on the forward strand.
ATCGGGCAGGCGCAGGGCGGGCGCCCGCTGGCTGCCGTCGCCGGCGGCAAACATGCGGCGTTCCACTTCGGCCTGAAATTCCAGGTGGGCGAACACGCCGTGTTTTTGCCAGGACGCCAGGTCTTCCGCTTCCACGGCCACCACCACGCCCGAATTAGCATAAGGCGAATCGCGCCGGCTCATGCTCATGCCGTTCACCACGATCTCGCCGGGGGCCGTGGCCGCCGGCACGATCAGCCCGCCGGGACACATGCAAAACGAAAACACGCCTCGCTCCCGCACCTGACACACCAGGCTGTAGCTGGCAGCGGGCAGGTGTTCGTCGCGCGGGTTTTGGCGGTATTGCACCCCATCCACCAGCGACTGTGGGTGCTCTACGCGTACGCCGAGGGCGAAGGGCTTGGCTTCGATAGCAATGCCCCGGGCCTGCAAAAGCCGGTATATGTCGCGCGCGGAGTGTCCGGTGGCCAGGATGACGGCATCGGCCAGCCATTCAGTGGCGGCAGCGCCCTCGGCGGCCTGGGTAATGACGCCGGTCATGCGACCCTTGTGCAGGATAAAATCGGTCACTGCCTGTCCGAAGTGCACTTCTCCGCCATAGCGCAGAATAGTCTCGCGGATATTTTGCACCACCCCGGGTAGTTTGTTGGAGCCGATGTGCGGGTGGGCCTCTGTGAGGATATCGGGTTTGGCGCCGTGTTCCACCAGCAGGCGCAGGGCTTTGCGCAGGTTGCCGCGTTTGTCGGAGCGGGTGTAGAGTTTCCCGTCGGAGTAGGTACCGGCGCCGCCTTCGCCGAAGCAATAGTTGGAGTGCGGGTTGACGATGCCGAACTGCTGTATGGCGCGCAGGTCGCGCCGGCGGGCGCGTACGTCTTTGCCCCGGTCGAGTACTATGGGCTGCATGCCCAGTTCGATGAGCTCGAGCGCGGCAAAGTATCCGGCCGGACCTGCTCCAACGACGATCACCCGCGCGCTACTCCGGTCGACCGGTTTGAAGGTATCGAGCAGGGCCGGTTCGGGGGTAAATATTTCGCCCGGCCCGTACACTTCGGCCCGCACCCGGAACACGGGTTCGCGGCCGCGGGCATCGAGCGAGCTTTTTAAAACTTCGAGGTGGGTGACCTGTGCCGGCGACATACCGCATTGTTGTGCGGCTTTTTGCCGCAGCCGGGCGGCATGGTGGCGCTCTTCGGGGCGGAGCACAAGTTCGACGTGGGTGGGCATGGCTTGGTTTGTCCCGTTTTTATCGGGAAAAAAGGTCGTTCAATTCGTTTTTCGCCGCAGCGTTTTCGGCTTGTCGGTTTGTTCGGGCGTCCATTCGGCTGGGTTCCAATCGTAAATATCCGGCACAAAAACTTTGATGGTCGTTTGCTCCACGCATTTCTTCGGCATGCCGGGCAGTTTGATGTCTTCGCGCTTGCGCACTTTGGTAAAAATCCGAAGTGCGTCGGTCGTCTTCTCCGAGTCAAAGGCATATCGCCCCTGTTCGATGAGGTAGTTAACAATTTCCGGCGAGGCATCCCACACCTGGATGTTGGCCTCGGTGAGAATACTGCTGCCTGCCCAGACGTGCAGCTCAGGGTACGTGTAGCCGACAATATCCAGGGTGACGGTTTGGATGGAATCCACTTCGAACACCTGGTATACCGTGCGCTCCATTTGGGCGGAAGCCCGGATGGAGAGCAGGCCCAGGCAACAAAAAATGATCAGCTTAAAGTTCATGGTTTTGCAGTTTGGCGGCGCAAAGGTAAAAAAGGTTGGCGGGTTGCGGGTTAACGGGTTGCGGGTTAACGGGTTGCGGGTTAACGCCCGGCCAATTTTGAAAGGAAACTTTTTTACCTTATCAAATGATTGGCC
>CALEYM010000247.1 GCA_937926185.1 uncultured Bacteroidota bacterium
CCCGCAGGGCGGCAATGTTTTCTTTCAACCGGGGTTGCAGGTACAGGTTTCCGGCGACCAGATTTAACTCCTGCCGGAAAGTGTCGTAACCCAAATAAGTAATGAGCAAGGTTTGGACGCCCCCTGCATCCGTCTGGAATTGGAAATACCCGTTCAGATCGGTCGTCGCCCCGTCGTAAGTGCCGGCAATCCAGATATTGGCGCCGGTGAGCGTATCGCCGCGGGTGGAAAGCGCATAGCCTTCGAGGGTGGTTTGGGCGGAAATATTTGAGATAAATACAAAAAGAAAGAGGAATAAGTATAAGGCGCGCATGGCGGAACCGCTTGTTTTGGCGCCAAAGGTGTATGGGTTATATGTATGGAGAAATTTAAGATGACCGAAATGTTGAAATCCGGGAGTGAAGTGTAATGAGTGGGACAGTTTAAGCAGAAAAAATTTGATTTTCCCGTATTTTTAATGAAAACTTTGCCGTTCGCCTGTTATGCAGAAGCCCGCCGTTCCCCCGGCGGGCTTTTTTATCCTAAACCTTAATCTTTAATTGATATGGAAAATTTTGTGAAAGAAACGGACGCCAACGGAGCAATAAACCCGGGTAACGGAACCGAAACCCCTGGAAAAATGAAAAAATGGAACAAACTCCGGGGCGAAAATGCCTGGACGATGTTCAAGGTAATGGCAGAATTTGTCGACGGCTTCGAAGTGCTCAACAAGGTAGGGCCCTGCATCTCCATTTTTGGCTCGGCCCGTACCAAGCCCGGCACTTTTTACTACGATCTGGCCACCAAAATCGCCTCCCGGCTCAGCGAAGAAGGCTATGGCATCATCACCGGCGGCGGCCCCGGCATCATGGAAGCCGGGAACAAAGGCGCCTGGATGAAAAACGGCACTTCCGTTGGATTGAATATCGACCTGCCGTTTGAGCAAAGCCACAATCCATTCATTGCTCCGGCGCTCAATCTGAAACACCGCTACTTCTTCATACGCAAAGTGATGTTTGTGAAATACGCCCAGGGTTTCGTGGTGATGCCAGGCGGGTTCGGAACGCTCGATGAAATTTTCGAAGTGCTCACCCTGGTACAAACCAAAAAAATCACGCCGGTGCCCATTGTCCTGGTTGGCAAAGAATTTTGGGAAGGCCTCCGCGCCTGGATCGTTGACGTGATGCTCAACCGCCATCAGAATATTAATGCGGAAGACCTCGACCTGATGCATATTGTCGACGACCCGGAAGACGTGGTGCGCGTCGTCAATGAATTTTATGCACGGGATATCGAACAGTTATCGCCCAATTTTGACTTGTAATTTCCACTTTAGTGTCAAAAGCCGTTGTACAGGGTGCCTGTTGAAACTCGGTAAAATTTTTATTCGATGAATACGCAGACTTTCCAAGTTTCAAAAACTTGGAAAGTCTAAAGC
>CALEYM010000248.1 GCA_937926185.1 uncultured Bacteroidota bacterium
CGTTCGGTGGGTAAAACCGTTAAATTTAAAGGCAAACGGTATAAGATCATCAGCCTGAGCGAAGCCATTCGCAAAAAACCCGACGTGGCAATTTTTAGCGCCGGCGGCAGCGTATCAAAAGAATGGGCGCCGCGTTTTGCCGAAGCGGGTATTACGGTGATCGACAATTCCAGCGCCTGGCGTATGGACCCGGATAAAAAACTGGTCGTACCGGAAGTAAACGCCGGCGTACTGACCAAAAAAGATAAGATCATCGCCAATCCGAACTGCTCAACCATTCAGATGGTGGTGGCGCTTAAACCCCTGCACGACCGCTACCGGATCAAACGAATCGTAGTAAGCACCTATCAATCGGTTACAGGCACCGGCGTGAAAGCTGTCAATCAATTGATGAATGAACGCAAGGGGAAAAACGGTGAAAAAGCCTACCCCTACCAGATTGACCTGAACCTGCTGCCCCATATCGACGTCTTTTTGGAAAACGGGTATACAAAAGAAGAAATGAAAATGGTAAACGAGACCAAAAAAATCATGGGCGATGATACCATCCGGGTGACCGCCACCACCGTGCGGGTGCCTGTAATGGGCGGCCATTCCGAGTCGGTGAACATCGAGTTTGAAAAAGATTTTGATCTGAACGAAGTACGCGAAATCCTGTCAAAAGCGCCCGGTGTCGTCGTCGTCGATGACCCGGCGCACCTGAAATACCCCATGCCCCTGCTCGCACAGGACAAAGACGAGGTATTTGTCGGGCGCATGCGGCGCGACGAAAGTCAACCCAACACTCTTAACCTTTGGGTGGTGTCGGACAACCTCCGCAAAGGCGCCGCGACGAACGCGATCCAAATAGCCGAATACCTGCTGGAAAAGGGAATTTTGAAACAAAGACGCAAAAAATCGGAAAATACCGCCGTTGCAGTATAATTTTGCCACTTTAAACGTCTGGACGACAGACGGTGGACGACAGGGCGCCCCAGGCGCCAATTCTCCGTCCACCGTCCACCGTCCACCGTCTACCGTCTACCGTCCACCGTCTACCGTAAACAGTTTGAAATGAAGAACAAGATTGTTGTTTGGGGAACCAACGCTGAAAATGAGAAAGTACTGATTGCACTTGAATTACAAGCCGAAACCAACAGGGTACTGCTCTACACTTTCCCGGAGTCCGCGGCTACCGAGGAATTCGTAAACAAAATGATGGCCGAATGGCGCGTCGGCAACGAAGTGCCTTTTCCGGAAGGTTATACCACCCTGGAACGCCAGCTGAGCGTCACGGAGGGTCTGCTACCCGACGATCTTCGGGTAGAGCGCACCGACCTGATCCAGCGCGCGCAAACCGAGTGGCATTTTGCCGTGCTCTCTGCCAAACTACATCAGGCTTATGAACAGGAGCTGGCTGAATTTAAAGAAAAAGTGGCAGCGCTCCAGGCTTATGACCATAATGTTTGGGATAACCTGCGCGGCTTTTGGGACAAGGTGCAGGAACAGGCGCGCGACCGCAACCTGTTCCGCGAACACGCCGATAACCTGCGCGACAATATCAATGCCCTGTTCGACGATCTGAAAAAAATGCGCTCCCGCGTACAGGATGAATTTACCGCCGTTTCGCAAAAAGTTTATGAAGATTTCAATAAAGCCCTGACGGACATAGAAAACCGCATCGCTTCGGGCGGCGCCAGGATGAACACCATCTTCGAAGACCTCAAACAATTGCAGCGCAAATACCGCGATGCCAAAATGAGCAATGAGCACCGCAACCAGCTCTGGGATCGGCTCGACGGGGCCTTCAAAGCGGCCAAAGAACGCAAATTCGGCCCCGGCGCCAACGAAGGCTCCCTCGTGGAACGGCACGAACGCCGCCTCGAAGGCCTGCGCGTAGCCATTCGCCGCATGCAGGACAGCATCAAACGCGACGAGGAAGAACTGAGCTTTCAACAAAAGAAAGTTGCCACTACCGAAGGCCAGCTGGAAGCGCAGATCCGCGGCGCCAAGATCAAAATGATCGAAGAACGCATCGCGTCAAAACGGGAGAAGCTGGACGAGATGGACCACACCCGCGCCGATGTGGAACGGCAAGCCAATATTGCGCGGGATAAAGAAAACAAACGCGCCGAAAAAGAAGCCGAACGCCAAAAACTGGCCGCCGCCAAAGAAACGGCCAAATCGGAAATCGCGGCTGCTATAAAATCCAAAGCGGCAGAAGCGCCCGCGGCGCCTCCGCCAACAGAACAAACCGAAGAAAATATCCCGGTTGAACAAAAATCCGAGCCGGGGCAGGCATCATCAGCCCCTGAAAAAGACGAGCCCGGCCTGCTTGACGCCGCCGGCATTGTCCTGGGTGAAGCATTGGAAGATGTAGTCGATACCGTGAAAGCGGTAGGTAAAGTCTTCGGCGAAAAAGCCGACGAGATACTCGAAGACGCCGTGGAAAAAGTGGAGGAAGTGGTAGAAGTATTATCGAAGGAAAAGAAGAAGAAGACTCCGAAGCAAAAACAGGAAAAACCCGCTGCCGAAGCGCCTGCTGCCGGCATCGTGGAAACACCGGCAGAGGAGGAGACGCCGGCGACGGCGGCAGAAGTATCCGCCATTGTCGCGGAGGAAGAAGACAAAAAGGACGCCTGAGCGGATCAACTATTGTTCATTGGCCCGCCACACCCGCAGCGTATTCTTATAGCATATCTTTTGAATATCCGCTTTGGAATACCCCCTGCGAAGCAGCTCGGCAATTAAATTCGGATACATGCTTACGTCGGCCAGGTCGGGCGGCAGGGCCAATCCTACCCCATCGAAATCGCCGCCCAGACCGATGTGATCGACGCCCACCAGGTTTTTGATATGGTCGATATGATCGGCCACGTCGCGTACAGAAATGTCGGATTTGGCGAGCTCGTCCCGGACAAAACGTTTGCCCTCCGGCGTATGGTCGTCTAAGCCCTTGTCCTTCAGCCTTTTTTGGATATTTTGAAAAACCTCCCGGCTGCGGGCACTCAGGAAATAATGGCTGAACGGCACCTGTATGACGCCGTTGTTGCGCGCAATAGCCCGGATGAGGGTGTCCGGAAGATTGCGTTCGTAACCCGGCGTAAAATGCCGGCAGGCGCTGTGGGTGGCGATCACCGGTTTGGTAGTCACTTCCAGTACATCCCAGATGGCGTCGTCGGTAAGGTGACTTACATCAACCATCATTCCAATACGGTTCATCTGACGCACCACTTCCCGCCCGTAGGCGCTCAGGCCGCCATGCGTATGCAAAGTATCGTAGGACGAATCTGAAATTTGATTATCACGGCTGTGTGCCAGGGTAACATAGCGGATACCTCTTTTATGGAAATGAACGACATCGCCCAGGTCTTCCAGGGGGGCGCCGTTTTCCATACCCATCGGCAGGGAAATGCGTTTTTTCCGGTAGTTTTTTTCAAAATCGGCGGCACGAAAAGCCAGGGCGAATTTTTTAGGATAATCCGCACAAATTTGATGCACCATGCCGATCAGCGAGTCGGCCACCTGCTTGGCCCGCCCTTTTTCTTTTTGATACCGCACCGGGATGTAGATTGACATAAAAGGCCCGTACAAACTGCCTTTCACGGCGCGTTCGTAGTCGAAGTCGCCACCGGGGTGTTTCAACGCCAGCGCCGTGTATCCCGGTTTGTACCATTCGTTGCGTTCCACCAGGCTCCAGGGAAAATCGACATGGGTGTCGATGACGGGCGTTTTTTTCAGCAATTTTTTTGCTTGCAGCAGATATGGGTCGTCCGTTGTTTGGGCGGAGGCCCAAAAAAAACCGAGCAGGGCGGAAAGAAAAAATATGTACTTCATGGCGTCGTGTATTTTGACAAGGCGGTGCAGCATGATTGATCTTTTTAAAAAAAAATCACCACGGAGGCACGGAGGCACGGAG
>CALEYM010000249.1 GCA_937926185.1 uncultured Bacteroidota bacterium
CTGCAAAAATTTGATGTTTATAATATTTTTTCCCGTTTTGAGCGGTACTTCCCTGCCACTCCCAAAACTCCGCGTAAGCGACGATCGCCCCCGCGTGATTGGTCAGACTTTTCAAACTGGATGACGAAACCCGGTGGTACAGGCACAGCGCATTCAGCGGTGAAGTGATCGTTGAAAATTCCCAGGTATGATACGTGGGTTGGTTGCCCAGGTAAACGGCGGACGAAGCATTGGCGCATGCGCCGTTCGAAGCGTTATATTTGTATAATCGTACAATATCCGGCGATCCGCCTGAACTTGCCGTGACTGTCGATTTTTTCAAACGGATGCCGCCGGTTTGTTTGTTATAGAAGTAAGTCGGAACCATGGCAGTGTATGCCACGTTTATGGTAGCGCGCTCCGGGAGGTTATTAAAGGGATACGGATAACCGCTGCCCAAAGGCCCTTGGAACACTTTCACCTCTATTTGATATTCTCCCGGCGGAAGGATCATGTTTTGGGTGCCTTGAATAACGGCCGGGCTTTGCAGCTGCGCGCCGTACGTTACAATGGTATGCGGGTTCGGGCTGACTTCTTTCAATTTGGCGTAGGCGCCTTCAAAATGCAAACCGTTTTGCTGGACGTTATAAGTTATGGAAACAGATTGTTCGGTTGAGATAGTAAAATTGGCCGTTTGGCTCTGTACCGTTCCGGTGTACATCAGGTCCAAACTGGCATTAGCCGGCGTTGGTACATTCAAGTAATTGCAAACAGCCACTTCGTTGCCCTCGTACTGGTATTCAACATATCCTCCCGTGGGGTACGTGACCCGTTTCAGATTGCCGTAATATGAAAAAGTGGAGTCCGGTTCCCGGTTTGCCGGCACGTAGGAAGGAATGATGGATTGCATGTACGCCCCGGAAATTTGATCGTCTTCGGGCACTGGCGTCAGCTGGGAATTGTTTTTGTTGTTGTAATAGCCCCAATGATCCTGTTTATACGACATACGCGGAGGAAGGCTTACCCGGTTATAATAGGCAAACTGCCAGGAATTAACCTGTACCCCGGAAGTGTCGAATTCTTTGACCGCGTCGAGATACATCCGGTACGTGGACGACGATTTTGTACTGGGCGTGCTTCCGCCTGACTGAACCGCACTTTGATCCAATTGGTAGTATTTCAACAACCTGTTGTTGATCCCATAGAACCGTATTTCATTGATTTTGCATTGACCCGATGTCACATTCACGTCGCTTCGCGAGCCGGAAGAAAGAAAGTCCACCCGCCCGGTAGCAGCCGTGATCGACGTGAGTTGTTTGCCTTTATCCGTTTTTTCCGTTACGCATTTTGAAATCGTCGTGGTATTCGGGCAGTTTGTATTGCTGCTGGGATCTCTCAGATAAAATGATTCATTGTAACTTACATCGTAAGTAACAACGTTGTCGCTGTAAGTGAAAGTGATGGCATCGCCCGAACGTGGGTTGGTAATAGATTTTAAAAACCAGGTGGTAATTACCGGGACTACAAACTCTTTAGGCCGGCAACCGGTGTAACCGGAAACATTGTAATTCAACGATTTGGACGTTTCCACGGCATCCAGCGTTCCAAAAAGAAATATCAATCCGTCGGGGGTTGTAATGGTAAAACTGATAATCGAACCGGTTTCCGTACCGGTAGGGCGCCCGGCGCCGGAACAGGTCGTGAAACTGATTTTCAGGTCTTGCAGTGGGATCAGACGAACAGTTGAGGCGTCGTCAAAAACAAATTTGCCACTGTAATTCCCAAAACTGAACTGGAACATGTCCGGCTGCCCGTCCCAGTTCCCTTCAGCAAATGCCTGCATGGCGGTAAACTCCGCGCTTGAACTGATCGGAGGGATCGGAACGTCATTACCGCGATACATGAAGCCGTCGGCCAGTTCATCCTGTTTGCCCATAACGATACGGTTGATGGCTCCGCCGGCGGTTAATGACCAGCCTAGCCCGATATTGCCCGACACGGCGTCTACTTTAACGCCGCCGGCATGGTAATCCAGGGAAATTAGGGTCGACAAATTGTTGCCAAGAATAAGTCCGAGGGGTACCGATACGGAAGGGATACCCGTGGTGGTATTTACCGGAAAGTCGACATAATTGGTAAGTGAAGCGGCCGTGGGGCTGGGTGGTAATATTTCCTGTGTGGGATCGGTAGTTTGTGCAGAAATGGGTTGGCTAGTATGAAAAAATGCGAAAAACGCGACGGAGCAGGCAAAGAAAGACCGGGCGATCATAGGGATTGTTTTTGATGGGTTAACAGGTTTAGTGGATAATGGAGAAATGGCCGGATATTTGCCGGCCTGCGATAATGACGCGATAAGAATACATGCCTTCCGGCAGCAGACTGATGTCAACCTGTGTGATGCTCGCATTTACATTTGCAGCATATATCTGCTTGCCACTTTTGTCCAATATTATTATTTGCTCCATAATTTGTAAGTCTCCTCCGGAAGAGAAGGTCAGGAGCGTATTTGCCGGATTAGGATAAACCGAAACGGTAGGATCACCCAAGCCAGGCTTTTTGTCGTTAGTAGAATTGTTTCGATCTTGAATACCGGGAGCAAATGGTGTGGAAGCAATGATGGTTATGGCAACCGGATCACTCAG
>CALEYM010000250.1 GCA_937926185.1 uncultured Bacteroidota bacterium
ACAATGATTGTCTAGTTAATGAATTCACTTACCCGACACATCTCACCGTCTACCGTCCACCGTCTACCGTCCACCGTCCACCGTCCACCGTTATGTACGCCGATGTGATCCTTCCCCTCGCACTGCCCAAACGCAGCTACACATATTACGTGCCCGACGACCTGCGGGCTTCGGTGCAGCCCGGCATGCGCGTGGAAGTGCCCTTCGGAAAAAGCAAACTGTACAGCGGTATCGTAGAGCGCCTGCACGACCAGAAACCGGAATACGGGGTAAAAAGTGTACTGGGCGTCCTGGAAGATGTGGCGGCGGTGAATACCCGGCAATTGCAGCTCTGGGACTGGCTGTCCGATTACTACTGCTGCACCCTCGGCGAAGTGATGAGCGCCGCCCTGCCCGGACACCTGAAACTGGGCAGCGAAACCAAACTGGTGCGCAACCCCGCCTTCGGCGACGATTTTTCCGAACTGGACAACGACGAATACCTCCTGGCGGAAGCCCTGCACCTCCAAAACGAGATCACCGTGGACGATGCGCGCAAAATACTGAACAAAAAAACGGTGTTTCCCGCGGTCAACCGCCTGTTGCTGAAAGGCGTTTTGTCGTTGCGGGAAGACCTGCAGGAAAAATTCCGGCCCAAAAAAGTGATCGCCGTGCGCTTAGCCGAACCCTACCGCTCCGACCAGGAATTGCTGCGGCCGGTGCTCGACGAACTGGAAAAGACCGAACGGCAAATGGAAGCCCTGCTGGCCTATCTGCACCTGGGCCGGAGCCGTCCCTGGGTGCGCCGGCAGGAAGTGATCGACAAGGCCGGCGTTTCCGAGTCCACCTTGCGGACGCTGGTAAAAAAAGAAATCCTGGAGTTTTACGAGCGCGAGATCAGCCGAATGGCCGGTTTCGAAGACGATCTCACAGAAGCCGGCGAGTTAGCGGCGCAACAGCGCCGCGCCCTGACGGAAATTCACGCCCATTTCCGCGATAAAAACACGGTGTTACTGCACGGGGTTACCGGCAGCGGGAAAACCCGCGTGTACCTGGAACTCATGCGCGAAACCCTGCTCCAGGGCGGGCAGGTGCTGTACCTGCTGCCCGAAATCGGCCTGACCACGCAGTTTGTCGGTCGCCTGCAGGCCGTATTCGGCGCCGATGTGGCCGTGTACCATTCCAAAATAAATACCCAGGAACGGGTGGAAGTGTGGCGCGCCGCACAGGCGGGTAAGCCCGTGCTGCTGGCCGCCCGCTCCGGGTTGTTTTTGCCCTTCCAAAACCTGCAACTCATTATCGTCGACGAAGAGCACGACGCTTCTTTTAAACAATACGACCCGGCGCCGCGCTACAACGCCCGCGATACGGCCATTTACTTAGCCTCGCTGTATGGCGCCAAAGTGCTGCTGGGCACTGCCACCCCATCCGTGGAAACCTGGCATAACGCCCAAACCGGCAAATACGGCCTCGTGGAAATGCCGGAGCGCTTCAGCGGCATCGAACTGCCGGAAATGCAGATCATCGACCTGCGCGAACAACACAAAAACCGCCAGATGCAGAGCATTTTCGCCCCGGCCCTGCTCGACGCGCTCCGAACGGCCCTCGCCAACGGCGAACAAGCCATCCTGTTCCAGAACCGCCGCGGCTATTCGCCCATCCTCGAATGTCAGGTGTGTGGCTGGAATGCCCAATGCCGCCACTGCGACGTGAGCCTCACCTACCACAAACACAGCAACAGCCTGCGCTGCCATTACTGCGGCTACCGGCAGGAACCGGTCATCGCGTGCCCGGCCTGCGGCAGCGGCAAAGTCGGGCTGCTCGGTTTCGGCACCGAAAAAATCGAGGACGAACTCAAACTCTTCCTGCCCGATGCCCGCATCGGCCGCATGGACCTCGACACCGCCGGCACCAAAACCAATATGGCGGCCATCCTCAACGATTTTGAAGAAAAACGCCTCGACATCCTCGTCGGCACCCAAATGGTGACCAAAGGACTCGATTTCGACAATGTCGGCATCGTGGGCGTGCTCGGCGCCGACCAACTGATCCGCCGGCCCGATTTCCGCGCCGGCGAACGGGCCTGGCAACTGCTTACCCAAGTGGCTGGCCGGGCCGGGCGAAAAAACAAACGGGGCCTGGTGCTCGTGCAGGCGTGGAACCCCGCGCATCCCGTACTGCAGGAAACCCTGCGCGGCGATTTTCAGGGCCTGATGACCCGCGAACTGGCTGAACGCAAGCAGTTTCAATACCCGCCTTTTACCCGCCTGATCCATATTCACCTCCAGCACAAGGACGATAAAGTCGTGCTTCAGGCCGCAGCGCAGTTCGCAAAACTGCTCCGGCAACAACTCGGCGAACGCGTACTCGGTCCCGTACAGCCGCCTATCCCGCGCATCCGGAATCAGTACGGACAAAATATTATGCTCAAGCTGGAGAAATCCGCCCCGCTGATCCGGACGGCTAAAGACCTGATCCGGCAGGTGCAGGAAACGGTAACGGCGAAGCCGGGCTGGGGACAGGTGCGGGTGGGGGTGGATGTGGATCCGGGGTAGGGGCGCCCATTACCGCGGAACGGACTTGAACATTGGTCATTGTTTATTGGACATTTAATAAATTGTTAATCCTTGAAAAAAACAATGATACCGGGCGGTAACTATCTATTTTTACATACATACCGCCCGATATACTATAAAAAATCAATTTTTATAACACCGATTTTGGGTGATAAGTAATTTAAAGTAAATTTTTTGAAGAAAATAATATTGA
>CALEYM010000251.1 GCA_937926185.1 uncultured Bacteroidota bacterium
GCTCCAGCCCGTGCTTACGCTTGATGAAGGTGGGGATGTACTCCAATGGCCCCGGACGGTACAGGGCGTTCATGGCGATGAGGTCGGCGAACTGGTCGGGCTTCAGTTCGCGCAGGTATTTCTGCATGCCCGCGCTTTCGAACTGGAAGGTGCCGTTGGTGGCGCCGGCCTGGTAGAGTTCGTAGGTTTTGCGGTCGTCGAGCGGGATGTCGTCGATGTCGATTTTGATACCGTGATTTTGCTCGATCATGCGCAGGGCGTCGCGGATGATGGTGAGCGTTTTCAGGCCCAGAAAGTCCATCTTGATGACGCCGGCCTCTTCTATGGTGTTTCCCTCGTACTGCGTAATAAGCAGATCGGTTTCCTTGGAGGTGCACACGGGAATGATCTCCGTGAGGTCTTTGGGCGCGATAATGATACCGGCTGCGTGGATGCCGGTGTTGCGCACCGACCCTTCGAGTATCATGGCTTCGCGCAGCACCTGGCTTTCGAGGGTACCCTCGGCGGCGAGGTATTCGCGCAGTTTTTTGGCGTTCTCGATGTCGTCCGACATGAGGCCTTCCTTGCTGCGCAGCGAGCCTTCGCCGTCGATAGGAGCGGTGAGCACCCGGTTCAGCGAGGTGCCGGGTTTGTCGGGCACGAGTTTGGCCAGGGCGTTGGACTGGTCGAGCGACAGGTCCATCACCCGGGCCACGTCTTTGATCGACATTTTGGCGGCCATGGTGCCGTAGGTCACGATCTGGGCTACCTGTTGTTTGCCATATTTTTGTACCACGTAGTCGAGTACCTTCTGCCGGCCTTCATCGTCGAAGTCGGTGTCGATATCGGGCATGCTCTTGCGGTCGGGGTTGAGGAAACGTTCGAACAGGAGCTGGTACTTGATGGGGTCGATGTTGGTGATGCCGATGCAGTAGGCCACGGCCGAGCCGGCCGCCGAGCCGCGCCCGGGCCCCACGAACACGCCGAGGTCGCGGCCCGCCTTGATGAAGTCGGCCACGATCAGGAAGTAGCCGGCAAAACCCATCGTTTTGACGGTGTGCAACTCAAAGTTGAGCCGTTCCTCGATTTCAGGGGTGATCTCTTTGTATCGTTCGCGGGCGCCTTCGAAGGTGAGGTGGCGCAGGTAGTCGTCTTGAGTGGCGAATTCCTGGGGAATAACGAAGTTGGGCAGCAGGATGTCCTGTTTCAGTTTCAGGTGTTCGCACTTGTCCACGATTTCCATCGTGTTGTCGAGGGCGAAGGGCACATCCTGGAACAGCCGGCCCATTTCTTCCTGGGTTTTAAAGTAGAACTGGTCGTTCCAGAAGGCGAAGCGCCCGCCTTTCATCACCGTGCCTTCTTCCACGAACTCGCGGATGGCCGGCGTGGCCTGTTTTTCGCCGGTGTTGATGCAGAGCAGGATGTCGTGGGCGTTGTAGTCTTTCTGGTCGACGTAATGGGAGTCGTTGGTGCAGATGACTTTGACGTTGTATTCTTTGGCCCAGCGCAGCAGTACTTCGTTCACCTTGTCCTGTTCTTCCATCTGGTGGCGCTGGATCTCGATGTAGTAGTCTTCACCAAAGATATTGTACCACCACTCGAATTCTTTGCGCGCTTCGGCCTCGCCTTTGCGCAGGATAGCCTGCGGCACCATCGCGCCGATGCAACAAGTGGTGGCGATGAGGCCTTCGTGGTACTGGAGGATCAGTTCCTTATCGATGCGCGGGTATTTGCCGTACAACCCCTCGATGTAGCCCAACGAACAGAGTTTGACGAGATTTTTGTAGCCTTCCGGGTTTTTGGCCAGGAAGAGCTGGTGGTAGCGTTTGTCTTTGTCTTCTTTGGTAAACGTGCGCCGGTGCCGGTCGGCCACCACGTAGAATTCGCAGCCGACGATGGGTTTTACGCCCTCGTGTTTGGCCGCCTCGGCCACAAATTGGAACGCGCCGAACATGTTGCCGTGGTCGGTGATGGCCAGTGCTTTCATGCCGTCGGCGGCGGCTTTTTTGAAGAGCGCGGGTATGGGCGCCGCGCCGTCGAGCAGGGAGTACTGGGTGTGGCAGTGGAGATGGGCGAACGAGGGCATCAACGATTTACAATTTACGATTTACGATTGGCGCGGGCGGGGGTAAAGAGTGGGCAAATTTAAAACAAAGTGTGGGATTTATATTGTTTTAAAAAAATATTTTCACAAAATTTGTAAAAAAGAATTTTCTTCACTTTTTTTGTGAAAAATTTGATTGCCAATGACCATTCGTTTCAACAATGATTACCTTGAAGCGCTGTATCAGGGTCATGCCATTCCGGGCAAGCCCAAATTTGACAAGGTCATTGTGCTGAAATTTAAAAAAACAGTTTTACTGCTGGCGAATGCCGAAAATATCAGTGAAATCCAGAAGATCAATGGTTTGAATTTTGAACTCCTGAGCGGAAACTACAAGGGCCATTGTTCTGTGCGGTTTGATAAAAAATATCGCCTCATTTTATTGATCGAAGGAGAGTATTTGCTAAGCGCCGATGCATTGATCGCCGAAGATATGACCAATCATTATAAATAATTTTTTTGGAAATGAAGAGGTTTTAAATAGAAACACATGAAAAACTTTCAGGTAATTGGAAAATCCGGAGCGATTTTAAAAACCGACGTAACCCTGCATCCCGGAGAGTTGCTGAGTATGGAAATTGAAGTGCGCGGCCTCAAAAAAACGGCTTTTGCTGCTTTATTACAAATACGACCCAGTCAGTTGAGTGAACTTCTGCACGGCAAAAGGCACGTTAGTGCGGCTCTCGCTTTAAAATTGGAGCACATACTCGGAATTAATGCCGAGTATTGGATGCGGCTGCAAGTCGCCTATGACATTTTTGTCGAACGGCAGAAAGCGGCTGCGCCGGCCTGAATTTTATTTCTAATCTCCCCATCGCACGGCAGGACATTAAAGGCAATAAGTGTCGAAATTTATGACAGAAAACCGGAATAAATGTATAAACTATTGCCAAATTATCCGGTACCCACTATTGTCAGCTCAGATTCCCGCTCTCCCCAACTTCTCCCTTAATATCTTTTCGATCAAATCCGCCAGCGACCGCGGGCTGCCGTCTTCCGGCATAGGGCCCCGGTAATTTTCCAGCGCATCGCCCACCACGTTGATGAAATGCGTGAGCGTGGCAAAATTTTTTTCCAGCCGGGCGCGGTCTTCCGTTTCCCAGTAGTCGCCTTCGTCGGTCACCTCCACGGCGTCGAGGTATTTGTTCTCCAGGTATCTGAGCAGTTTTACCAGGGCGATGTGCACGTCGGGTCCGGCAAACTGGGTTTTGACGTGCACGTGGTACACCCATTCCGGATCGGAAAAAATATCGGCGGCCATCAGGTTCATGGCGCTGCTCAGCCGTCCGGTGGGGGTGAAGGTGAGTGAAAAAGTTTCACATTCGGGCGGCGTAAAAAATACGCCTTGCAGCCGCACCGCTTTAACCGGCCCTTCGCCCGGTTCGTCCGGCACATACTGCGCCTCTACTTCAAACACTTCGTCGCACATCTGACATGGCCATTTCAGGGATTGGCAGATGTCGGCAATTTCCTCGTTCAGCGCCGGCAGCAGACCGGGGCGGCGTAGGCGGGCGGAGTAGTGAAGGGTAAGGCCCATGCGGCGGGATTTTTAGTGAGCAATTTTGTTGCGCAAATTTAAAACAAAAAATTTCCTATCTCTGTAAACGCCCAACAAAATTATTAACCAAACCCTGACAGCGGTATCCAGGGGCCGGTAATCCGATTTTTCAATGTCATAGGCGGGGTTGATGCGTATCATGTGTTAAATAAACAATACGTCTGTAAGTTGCACGAAGAAAGTCATATTTCCCAAGCCGGGTTTTCGCGGGATATGATTGACACGCCAATTTAATTCTATATGAATACTGCAACACGCCAACCCGCCGGAAAGGATAGCGTGCCGACCAACAGAAAAGATTCGGCGAACAAGCGACCCGTGGAAGATCAATTCCGGATACACCGCGAACGGCCTTTTAGGGCCGAAGAGCGCCCAACCACCACGGTATTGGTGGGTGGGCTGTCGCCGACACACGATTACCTGGTGGAAGCCACGCTGCAGGCTTTGGGCGTAAAAGCCCAAAAACTAACCCCTGACGCATTGGACGACTTTCATACAGGCCGGGAATATGGGAACAACGGGCTGTGCAATCCCTCCTATTTCATGGTGGGCAGCCTGATCAACTATTTGAGGGAACTGGAAAATTCGGGTATGAGCAAAGCGGACATCATTGAAAAATACGTGTTTTTCGTAGCGGGCTGTAATGCGCCCTGCCGCTTTGGAATGGTGGAAACCGAATACCGCATGGCGCTCAAGGATTGCGGTTTCGACGGATTCCGGGTGCTTGTTTTCCAAAACGAAGGCGGCCTGAACCAGCCTTCCCAAAGCAACGGCCTGGAAGTGAATCCCGCGTTTTTCCTGGCCGTGGTCAATGCCCTGAACCTGGCCGATGTGATCAACGAGTTGGTGTACGCCACCCGGCCGTACGAGGTAGTGAAAGGGCAAACGGATGCGGTGCGGCAAAAAGCGCTGGACTACCTGTATGAAAAGTTGAAAAACAAGCAAAAGATTCAGTTGAGTCCCCGCTGGAATGCTTTTTTCAAAACGCTCCGGTTCGATCGACCGGCCGTCTTTATCTATCGTTTTCTCGACCAGATATTCAGCTCCTATTACCCCGATGCGCTCCGCGAGGTCAGGAAAATGTTCGGGGAAATAGAGGTCGACCGTTTCCGGTCGAAAGCCGTGGTAAAGATCACCGGCGAGTTTTGGGCGATGACCACGGTGGGCGCAGGTAATTTCAACATGTTCCGTTACCTGGAAAGCGAGGGCGCCGTTGTATTGGTAGAACCCGTGGCCTCCCTGATCCAGTTTTTGTTTTCCAAAGGGATGCTCCGCCACGGCAATCGCCGCGAAATGATCCTGAAAGACCAGGTTAAACACTGGTGGAATATCGGCAAACGGATCGGCAACTACGCTAAATATCAAAAGAAATACCTGGTGCTGTGGCTGGGTTGTAAAATATTCCGCCGCGAGTACGCCCGCCTGCAGGACGCGCTGGGCGCCGATCACCATACGCTGATCGAACAACATATCCTGCAGGAACTGGCCGGCAAGTATTACAACATCAACATCGAAGGAGGGGAAGGGTATATGGAGATTGCCAAAAACCGCTACTACCACGAGCACCACCTGGCGCACATGGTATTGAGCCTGAAGCCGTTCGGCTGTATGCCCAGCACACAATCCGACGGCGTACAGTCGGCGGTAATGGAACTGAACCGGGATATGATCTTCCTGCCGCTTGAAACGGCCGCAGAGGGCGAAACGAATGCCCAAAGCCGCGTGCTGATGTCCTTGTCCGACGCCATGATAAAAGCCAAAAGAGAAGTAGCCGATGCGCGGGCAGCCGTAGGGATTACTATGGAGGAGTTGCGCGCCTACGTAGACCGGCACCCCGAGATGAAGAAGGCAACATATATCGTGCCCCGGCGCCCCGGCGTGGTCAATATGGCCGCCCACTTCATCTATCATGTGGATGACCTGATTCGGAAGGAAAAATCTAAACCCCCTCTAAACCCTCATAAACCTTCATAAACCTTCATAAACCCTCATAAACCCTCATAAACCTTCTACCCTGTCAGCAGCACGGCGATCAGATAGTCGGCGAGCAGGATCAGGATATCGCTGTACACCACGGCCCGGGTACTGGCCTGCCCCAATTCGATGCTTCCGCCCTCCACAAAATATCCCTGATAACAGGAAACGGTGGTGAGAATGATTGAAAACACCAGCGCTTTCACGTACATCATAAACACGTTGTACTCGTCGAAAAACGAGCGCAGGCCCTGAATATATTCGTCGTCGGTAATCAGTTCGGTGGGCACACTGGCCACATAACCGCCGAGAATGGCTACACAGGCTGAAAAAGTGACCAGCAGTGGAATGGCCACCATGGCGCCGATCAGTTTTGGCCGGATCAGGTAGGCCGCCGTGTTGACGCCCATCACTTCCATGGCGTCGATATGTTCTTTTTGCCGCATGCCGCCGATCTCGGCGGTCATGTTGGAGCCGACTTTACCGGCCAGTACCAGGCAGGTAATGGTAGGAGAAAGTTCGATAATCGCCAGGTCGCGTACAATGTAGCCAATGTAGTAGCGGGGGATCAGCTGCCCGTCCAACTGGTAAGCGAATTGCACTGCCGCCACCGCGCCGATAAAAATAGAGATCAGGCATACGATCATCAGGGAGCCGACGCCGATATCGTTCATCTGCCGCATCGTCTCTTTCCAGTACATGGAAAACTTTTCAGGCCGGCCCAGGGCGTGCCGCATCATGATCAGATAACGGCCAAAATGGTAGAGATAATTGTATCGCTTAACGAGTGCAGTCATGTTCCGCGTGATTTTTTAGCGGTTCAAAGGTTGGGATTTTTTCCAACTTTGGGCGGGGAAAAATGGTTTATGAGGGTTTATGAGGGTTTATGAGGGTTTATGAGGGTTTATGAAGGTTT
>CALEYM010000252.1 GCA_937926185.1 uncultured Bacteroidota bacterium
GAATCCCGTAAATTCATTGTCGCAAGTATGCAACTTTGCGGTCAATGGAGACCAGTCAAAACGATAAAACAGTATATTTGGGGAATTGATTTAAAACCTGCCTATTCTGACACCTTTATGAAAATTACTGCCTTCCATATCGCCGAACAGTTAACGCTCAAATCGCTCAAATCGGCGTATGCCGCCACGTTGCTGCAGGAAAATCCTTCCGAATTATTTTACCGGGTGGACGAAGCCGGCCTGCTGTATGCTTTCGACTACGGCGTCGTGGTTTTTGCCAATATGGCCGACGTAGATATCAGCAAAAATTTATTGTTGCTCCAGCAATTCTGCATCAATCCACTGCCGGAAAAAATCCAGGACGACTTCGAGATCACCGAACGGGAGGGAGAACCCCTGACCTTTAATTTTGACAGCCTTAACGTACCGAAACTCACCGACGAGGTGATCAAGATCGCCATGCTCAACCTCGCCCAATCTGTCGTCATGGACGTCTACGCTCAGCGCGCCCAATCGCTGCTCGGCGAGATACGGGGTTTCACCAACCAGATGGAAACCGGCGGTAATATCCGTATCAGCCGTGCCAACATGCTCCGGTTTATCGGCCGCACCCTGAACAGCAAAAACAAAGTGGTGGAAAATCTCTACATCTTCGACGGCCCCGAAACCACCTGGGAAGACGAATACCTCGACCGCGTACACAGGGGCCTTTCCCGCACTTTCGAACTGCCCACCCGGTTTAAAGAAATCGAATACACCTTCAAAATCATCGAAGACAACCTTTCCGTCTTCCGCGAACTCTACCTCCACCGCGAAAGCAGCAAACTCGAGTGGATCATTATTATCCTGATCTGTATAGAAGTGATCGATTTGTTTCTTTCGAAGATATTTTAACCCCCTTTTACGTTAACCGCGAAAATCGTTTGGTCGAGTTTGGAAAATCGATGCCCATCAGAAATTGAACGAAGCCCCACATGAATAATCCCCAACCGACGGAAGCCCAGCTCAGCCCCGGATTCAACGGCGGCCAGGCAGTTGGAATGGTCGACAGAAAAATCCCGGTCAGCACGGAAACCGTGGCAGCCCATTGGTACAGCCGCATACCGGCAAAAACCGGCGTTTGCGGCTCGCCCCGATAGGCTTCTTCCACAAATCGGCCCAATCCGTTCAGGATCAGATACATGGCAAAAATAAAAGCAGGCGTGGCGTCGCCGAGCCAAAGCCGCAACTGAAACCCACCCACCAAAGTCAGCCACAACAAAGAATACAAGGGAGTGGGATGCAGCGCTTTGCCCTTCAGGTGGGATAAAAAACAAACCCGCGACCGGGGATGAAAATAGCGGATGCCGAGGCGTTCATTGGCCGGAGCGCCGTGGCAACAGCCGTTGATCAGGCAACGCAACCGGCCAATCCCCTGTACCCAGGGCATAAATACGGAGAACAAGGCCAGCATCACCCATACATGGAGCCCCATCCAATGCAGCACAAACACCGCAATCAGAATTCCGGCCAGCGAACCGTAGTACCCGAATGGGCGTTTCAACTTGTCGGAGCCTTCCACAAACTGCCCCCAAAGCCCGGCGCTCACGACGCCGATCACCCCAAATACGACGGTACCCACGACGTAAGATTCGCCTGCCAGAACGCCCGCCAGTATCATACCCAGAAAGGCGCCGGCCCCGGCGTAAAAACCGTGATTGATCACCCGCACCGGTCCGAATTGCCATTCCCGCCAGGAGTTGGCCACCCACTCCGCCCGTTTGCGCAGAAATTCCCAAATGAGCGGATAATACAAGGCTATTAACAACGCGGCCAGCCCGGCAAAAAAATTTAGTGCCGGCAAGAAACTGTTCTGGAGCGAACCCAGCGTGAGTACCAGCGCCATACTGTACACCAGTGGTCGAAAACGGGGAAATACCCTGCGATACAATTCCGCCGCCAGCCATATCCAAAACCAGGAAATGGAAAAAACGGCGCCAAAACGCCCGGGGTCATCCGCCCGCATGGCCAGCCAGTGTACACCGGCAGCAGACGGAATGACCATCGTGATATAAAGCAGCGTTGCGCCTCCTGCCAGGCTGCCGAGGTAAAAATGCCGCAATTGCTGCCTTGTTTTTGCGACAAACGGAGCCGGTAAAACCCAGATGACGGCTCCGGCAGCCATTGCTGCCCCCCAGTTTGCCGGCAAAAACGGGAATGGAACTACAACCGGCCATTCCGCCCGGTATTGCAACCAGGTTTCCCAGCCGATAATACTATACAAAAACCACGGTGGTAAAAGCGCCATCACATATACCGATACGCGGTGATACCATGCCGGCGCCGCCGCTTCATCCGGCGGAAAACCAAAACGAAATAACCGGGGAGTATCGGGAAACCGCCGTTTCAGGTCGGGGTTTTCGTGCCCCCAGGCCAGCGCCGCACAACCTGCCGCTACAACCGGCGTCACCACCCAGAAACCCGGCGCCGACCCGGTGTAAACGGATATACCCATACAAATCAACACAAATCCGGTATAAATCGGGTGCGACAAATAACGGAATATCCCTTCCTGCACGTATCTCGGTGGCGGGAAAGCATTCATGGGCAGGCCTTTGCCAAAAAACCAAAGCGCATACATCCCGGCGAGCAGTATCGTACTTCCTAAAACCGTCAACACAAAACCGCCTGCCGGAGATTGTACAGCCGGAAGCGATACCACCGGCGTCAGACTGACGGCCCACCACCACAATAAAACCGGCACTGCGACCATAAAAATCAGGCCGTAAGCTGTTTTGCCGGCAAAATCAATACCCCGTGTTTTCATGGTTTAAAAGTTAGTGGTTAAAAAGTAACCAACTCATGGATTACCCGGCCACTCCGGTCGGGCTGCCCGGAAATACTCAGGATACCTTCACTCAACCATTTTACCTCCTTTGCTTTCAAAAAACGAAGCGGCGCCAGGCGGTCAATGCCCGGTAAATACCTGGCAAGGGAACGGGTCACTTCTCCCAGTTTTTCCCGCTCCTCGATGACTACCGGATTTTCCAGGCGGAGGTTCAGCCGATGATCCGATGAAGATACAATGGTGTCATCCACAGTTCCTTCGGTTACAAGCTGGTCTTTGACAAATATCCAGCGCCGGTTCAGATCGCCTTTCCAATCGATCCACACTACCGGCATTTCCGGATGCGCAAAACGCCCCCAACGCAATTCCCGGAGGCCAAGTTGCCAGGGCGGGAAAGTCATTTCCAGGCATTCCACGTATCCCAAACCTGTGATTGGCCGCTCCAGTCCCAATTCAATATGGCAATAGGCGGCGGGTTGCCGGCAGTGCCAGTCAAGATAACCTAAAGGCCCATCGTACAGCCGGAGCCGGATGGCCGGCGACGCAGCATCCCATTGTCCCCGGAGATAAAAATCTTTGTCCTTCCAACTGATCCTGTTTTCAACTATTTCCGGATCGGCCACCCGGCTGAAACGGTTGCCAGACAGGCAAACTCCGGGTTCCTTTAAATACAAATAACCGGAATAGGGCACCCGTACGCCGTGCCAGCGCAGGCTTGCCGAGTAGGCGATAATCGCGCGCCCGTCGGCATCCGCCCCATCGAAATACCACTTTTCCAAATGGAAAGTCGTTTTATCAGGCATTTTCTGTCTATGAATTGGGGGACAAAGAAAATTACACTCATGGAATAAACACCACTTCTCCCGGCGCAATTCCCACCGGAAAAGAACCGACTTTTTCTCCGTTTGGTTTATAAATAACGACTTCTCCCGCCGAGTTAAAATCTTTGGCGTCGGCGCAATACAGGTACCCGGTGGCCGGGTCGCAGCCCAGGCCATAGGCCGGCTGGTCAAAAATCTTGCGGAAACCGGTGGCTGTTACCTCGTAAATACCGCCACCGCCTGTGAAGTACAAAGTGTTACGATCCGGCGCGCTCACCAGATCATCGGAAAAGAGCGGAACCTCGTGGTCGTTATTGAACACGGATGTATCTTCCAGGTGGTCGAGAAAACCGAGGGGGTTAGCCGCGAGATAGTCGCCTTTGCAAAGGACGAACATATCCGAACCCGGGCCTGTCCCGATCTCACCAATGCAGACCGGATTTTTTCCTACAACCGGGATATGATTGGGCGGGCTGATCTGTAATATTGCGAAAGTGGAATCTACCCCGAATCCACCGCTGTTTGCAACAAAAATGGTTCTGTTGGAATTACGGAATATCTTTTCCGGCCCTTTACCCACCGGGGTGCTTGCCACTATTTTATTGGTCGTTAAGTTGACCCATTCGATAGAACCCGTCAGCCCATCGGCGCCCCATTGGCTAACGAAGGCTTCATCGTTGCCGGTGGGAAAGAAAAAACGCGGCAGGGCAAATCCGCCGATGGTATCCAGAAACTGAAAGGTAACGGCATCGGCCACTACGATTTTGTTGGCGCCGTTCACCACGATATAGGCCTTGCCCTCATGCAAGGTCATCGATTGAACGAACTGGCCCAACGTGGCGCCGTTGTTGGCTTTGCCAAATACATCCTGCACCGTTTCGCCGGTATTCGGATTGTGCCAGGTAATCGTGCCCGTGCCGGCAAAAGGCCCTTCATTGACGATAAATACACCTTCAGTGTAGTTGCCGGCGCCGGAGGCCGGTTCATCTTTTTTGCAGGAAATCAGCCAGAATATGCAGACCGATAAGAGCGTGGAAAAAAGTTTGACTTTCATTTTTAAAAATTTAAACGCTTGAAAATGAAAGGCAAAAATCAACCCAGCAAGTGATGGGTTTGTATAAAATGCCGGCGGGTATGTGTTACCAAAAATTCCAGCAAATTGGCCACGGTATACTGACCGACCCACGCATGTGCTTTAGGTACCGTGGCACGGTTTACGTCCACAACACGGGCAGCCTGCACGATCCGCAACAACCGTTCGCCGTTGATTATAAATGACTTTACCACATCCTGACCAACAGGTTTTTGGTAAAAATTGTACTGTTTCGGCGATTTATACATTTTCCCGTTGGCAGGGTCGGCGCGCCGGATGATGCGGCGGCCTCTGCCGGAATAACGCACGTCGTACCCCGGCCCCCATCGCCGCGCCTTTGCTTTGTGAATGGCCCGCTCGAGTCCGGGGATATAGTCTTCCAAATACTTGTTGACATGAGCAATATTTTCCTGGATATTCCAGGCTTCCGGTTCGTGGCGCCGTTGCAACACGAGCGGATCGAGGCGGGCGTACTGCGCGCGCGCTTCTTCCAACAGCGCGCGCAAATCGGTTTCTATGCGGTCAAGCAGGTCTTGTTGCGACATGGGACGATTACACTAAATCTGATAACGGCGGCAAAGGTAAGCCATTTTTAAACGATCTTTGCCGCTATATTCAATCCGCAATCCGCAATCCGTCCCGAGGCCTCGGACAATCCGTAATCCGCAATCCGCAATCCGTAATCCGCAATTGTATGTTGCAATCGAACAAAACCCTCTGGCTTGTGTATCTGCTGACAGCCCTGGTGGTGAGCTTCTTGAAATTATCGGTGGGCGACAATCAGTACGGCTATACGGCTTACGAGAATTATCTTATTTTTAAAAACTCCTTTCCGCATCTGTCCGGCGGGCTGAATCCTTACGCCGCTTACCCGGCGGAGCAATGGGATTTATTCAAATACAGCCCGGCTTTTGCTTTGGCGATGGCGCCGTTTGCTCTGCTGCCCGGCTGGCTGGGATTGCCACTGTGGAATCTGGTCAACGCGCTGCCGCTGCTTGGCGCCGTTTTGCACCTGCCCGTGCTGGACGAACCAAAACGCCGGTTTATGGCCTGGTTTATTTTACCAGAACTGGCAATTTCATTGCAAAACAGCCAAAGCAACGGCCTGACAGCAGCCTTTCTTTTATGGGCTTTTATTGCCCTGGAAAAACAAAAACCTGTTGCAGCCGCCGGTTGGACAGCAGCAGGCGGTTTCCTCAAAATCTTCGGTATTTTTGCCGCCGTTCCGGCAATGGTTTATTCCCAATCAGGAAAGTTCCTCATTGCCCTGGCAGGCTGGACAGTATTTTTGTTGCTGGCGCCCCTGCTGGTGCTGTCGCCGGAGCAACTTTGGCAAGTGTACGTTTGGTGGTGGGAGTTACTGCGGGAAGACCACAGCGCTTCGATTGGGCTGTCGGTTCCGGGCTGGCTGGAAACCTGGTTCGGCTGGCAGGCGCCGAAGCTGGGCGTCACTTTGGCGGGGATGGCATTACTGATTGCATCCGTTATTGCCGTCCACCGTCTACCGTCTACCGTCAACCGCTCTCTCCTGTGGGCGAGCGTGCTGATTTGGGTGGTCATTTTTAATCATAAGGCCGAGTCGCCGACCTTTGTTATCGCTTTATGCGGCGTGGCGCTCTGGTATCTGACGGATGAAACGCCCGCGCGCCGGAAAAAGATCCTGTTCTGGACGGCCTTTGCCTTTGCATCCTTGTCGCCAACGGATATTTTCCCCCGTTTGCTGCGCGAGCAATGGGTGCAACCTTTCGTCCTTAAAGCCGTGCCCTGCATTTTTATCTGGTTCATCATAACCTGGCAACTATTATCGCAACGCATTTTAACGGCTAAAACAACGGCCATTTAATCCACTGCCTTAAAGCGCTAAACATCATTGCAGCCACACTATGAACAATGACATGCTTTGGAAATTCCTGAAATTCGGCGTCGTCGGGTTTTCCGGCGTTTTTGTAGATTTCGGGATAACCTGGCTGTGCCGGGAAAAGATCAAACTCAACCAATACCTGGCCAACAGTACCGGTTTCCTGTGCGCCGTGATCAGCAATTATATTTTAAACCGCATCTGGACCTTTCACAGCCAGGACCCCTCGGTGATGATGCAGTTTTCCAAATTTTTACTCGCCTCCCTGATCGGATTGGCCATAAACAACGGAATTATTTACCTGCTCAATGAACGGGGCAAAGTGAATTTTTACGTGGCCAAATTAGTCGCCACGGGTGTGGTGACGCTCTGGAATTTCTGGGCGAATTATACCTTCACCTTTAATGGTTTATGAGGGTTTATGAAGGTTTATGAGGGTTTATGAGGGTTTATGAGCTATCGATTACCCACAAAACCGACATCTCATGGCCTCGGAGCACCCATTTC
>CALEYM010000253.1 GCA_937926185.1 uncultured Bacteroidota bacterium
AAGATATAATTGTAAATTGTATTTCATTTTGCAATTTTAATTATAGTTTATTGTTTTAATTTTATGGTGTGGTTATTTCTATGTTAGGGAGGTGTAGTTTTCACGAAAACATTGTAAACTGTATATCCTAACATTTATATTGGATACATGTTAACCCATTGAACAACAAGGTATTGTAGTATGCATTTCTGGTTAACAACGCTAAAAATCCAGAACTAAAAAAACATCCGCACTCTTTACCTCATGCAAAATGAGTATACGGTAAATACCATTCGCGATCTTAAAACCATCATTTGCATATTGAGTTAAAATCACTGATCATGAGCAAATGTAATCGAAAACTTCCCTCTTGTCAATGATGGCACTACCCTTTTCGACCAGCATGCCCTTCTTTAACATTTTGAAGGCCACGTCGTGTAAAATGGACCTGCGAATCGGCGAAAATTGACCAATTCCCGGTTCCATTTTTATATAAGCCAGTAGCCGCTTTGCCTTTACCCTGGTGTTCAAGCCTGCCGCCGGACTTGCCGCCAGGGTTTTACGCCGCCGAAGTGCTGTTCGAAGACGGACGGCGGGCGGTTCAGAAAATAGTAGTGGGGAAAAGATGATGCGACAATGAAAACCCGCTGACCGAGTCCGAAGACCCGGAAGAGCATCTGGTTGCGTTCCCCCTCACACCGCCCACTTCTCCATCCTTACCACTGCTTTCGGGTATCCGTTCACCCCGTATTCCTGCCGTTCGCCGGCGCTCAGCAGGTCGGGCCGGTGGATTTTCTCGGCCGGTACGGCCTTTAATTCCGGGCACCAGAGCCGTACGTAGTCGCCCTGGGGGTCGTAATTGCGGGCCTGGGTGAGGATATTGAAATAGCGGTCTTCGCGGGGGTCGCTGCCCACGCCGGCCACGTAGTTCCAGTTGCCGTAATTGCTGGTGGGGTCGTAGTCGAGCAGGAGCGACTCGAAGTATTCGGCGCCCATAAGCCAGTTCACTTTCAGGTCTTTTACGAGGAAAGAGGCGACGTTCTGGCGCCCCCGGTTGCTCATCCAGCCGGTGGCGTTGAGTTCGCGCATGTTGGCGTCGATAAAGGGTACGCCGGTGCGGCCTTCGGCCCAGAGATTAAAGTTTTCCCAGTTGTTTTTCAGGTGTTTCTGGGTTTTGTTTTGCGGGCCGGATTTTAAAAATATGCGGTCGCCGTGTTTTTTGCCCATGAGGCGGAAATAATCGCGCCACAACAGCTCGAAGAACAGCCAGTAGGTGCTTTCGTTGGCGGTGCGCTCGTATTCGTAACGTTTTATCTCGTGGTAGATCAATTTGGGCGACAGGCAGCCGGCGGAGAGCCAGGGTGAAAATTTGGAGGAATAATCGCTGCCGGTCAGCCCGTTCCGGGTTTCCTTGTACGAGGCAATAGCGTCGGACTCCCACAGATAGTGCCGCAGCCGGCGCAGGCCTTCGCTTTCTCCGCCTTTGAAGGCGAGTACGGCCCGGCTGTCGCGCTCGAAGGGTTCGAATCCCAAATCCTGTAAGCCGGGCATTGTTCCCCAATCCAGGCTGGCGGACAAAGGCGGCATGGCGGCGGGGGAGGGCAGGGGAGAGCGAACCGGCGTGATATGTTCATTTTCTTTCCGGAACTGCGTGAAGGTATCCGGCGTATGTTGCACCGGCATGGGCAGGTCCTGGGTGTGGTACAACATTTTACCCCTGTTGTAGAGCAATTCCACGCCGATGCACCAGAGCTTTTGCTCCAGGGCATCCTGTACCTGCACTTCTTCGCGGGTGCGTTCGCGGTTGCAAAGCACCCAGGACGCTTTGACCTGTTGAGCCAGTTCGGCGATGATATATTCCGGTTTGCCGGTACGAATAAAGAGATCGGAGCCCGATGCGCGCAGGTTTTGCCGCAGGTCGCCGACGCTTTCGAGCAGGAATTGTGTCCGGAACTTTCCGGTTTTAGGGAACCCGTATCGCGTTTTACCGGCAAACACCCGCTCGTCGAAGATGTAAACCGGTATCACTTCGTCTGCCATGCGTAGGGCAGTGGTCAATGCTTCGTTGTCGTGCAGGCGCAAATCCTGTCGGAACCATACTATGGCGCGGCGTTTCATATTCTGTGGCGGCGTTCGGTAGCCGGCAGTTAAACCTCTAAAATGCCGCTTTGTTTGGCCGCGCCTGTTGATTTTACAGTTTTAACAAATCTTCCGGCGTGTCGATGCCGACCGTTTCCCATTCGGTGATGCCCACGGCGATCCGGATGCCGTGTTCGAGCCAGCGCAATTGCTCCAGCGATTCGGCGCGCTCCAGGGGAGTAGGCGACATGCGGGCCACCTGCAAGAGGGTATTCCGGCGGAAACCGTATAAGCCGATATGTTTGTAAAAAGTGTGTTGTGTAAGCCACTGTTCGGGTGCTATGCCGCGCAAGTAGGGAATGGGATGGCGGCTGAAATACAGGGCGCCCTGTTTTTCGGAAAAAACTACTTTTACGATGTTCGGATTTGCCAGCAGGCCGGGGTCTTCGATTTTTTTAGCCAGGGTAGCAATGGAGAAGTGTTTGCGGGCAAAAAGCGTCTCCATCAACAGGTCAATTTGTTCTGGTTGGATAAAAGGCTCGTCGCCCTGAATATTCAGGATACGTTGCGCTTCGGGGTAGCGCCGCGCCACCTCCGCGCAGCGATCCGTGCCGCTGGGGTGGTCGTCGCGGGTGAGCATGACTTCGCCGCCAAATGCCAGCACGTGTTCGACGATCCGTTCATCGTCGGTGGCGACGACCAACTCGTCGAGGCATCTGGCTTTTGCGGCTTGCTCGTATACGCGCCGGATCATGCTTTTGCCGCCGATGTCCGCCAAAGGCTTTCCCGGGAAGCGGGTGGAGGCGAAACGCGCCGGAATTACACCAAGATTCATACAATTCTGCCGATTTTATACGTTTGACCGAAGGTATTGTATTTTTGCATCAACATATTTTGAGCAATACTATGAGAACCTTCATGCCCCTGCTGCTGATCGCAGTCGTCCATTGCCAATTTTTCGCCCAAACCACGCCCAAAGGCGCTTCGCCCGCAAAATTACTGGTCTCGGCCGATACCCTGCTGCTGACGGTGGACGGTGAACGAAAAATCGTTCACCACTACGTCAAACCGAAACAAACCCTTTTTTCCGTCGCCAGATTTTACGGATTGAGCTTGCAGGAGTTGTACGAGTTGCACCCCAATTTTCAAACGGAGCCGGTGTTGAAAGCGGGTACGCTTATTGCCATACCTGTGCCGAACAGGGCGATCCGCCGCTACAAAGGTAAAAATTTCGATCCGGCCACCTTTATCCCGATTTGTTACGTGGTGCAAAGCGGTGATAACCTGTTTCAGATATGCAAACGCTACTTCAGCATGCCGGTGGATACTATTATGAAACGCAACCGTTTGAAATCGGAAAATATTCAGCCCGGTCAGCTCATACACATGGGCTGGATGAGTACCGACGGTATTCCCGCCGAGTGGCGCGCCGGCCTGGCGCCTACATCCATCGGAACGCATAAGGCCAGGTATGCCGAAGAAAAAAAGACCCGCAAAGAAGTGGAATCGCAGGGCGTGTGTTCCTGGCAACGCGACAGCAATGAAAAAGGCGACCTTTACGCTTTGCACCGCGAGGCGGCCATTGGCACAGTGATGGGGGTAACCAATCCGATGAGCCGGAAGACGGTGTACGCCAAGGTGATCGGTCGTATTCCGGCGGGCTACGAAAGCAACGTGGAAGTGGTGCTTTCTCCCGCGGCGGCCCGGCAAATCGGCGCCCGGGATCCGCGGTTTTTTGTTAAGGTGCGGTTTTTGAAATGAGAGCTGCTATTTTTGCGCCGCCATGCCGGGGCGTGGCATTCCAAACATTTTCGACCACAACATGAAATACTTGTTTTTACTCTCCGGAGCGATCCTGCTCCTGCTTTCGGCCTGTAAATCCGACAACAAATCCGCGGGCGACCAGCCGGGCATCCACAACGACACCCGCTCGCTGCTGGCCGGCCACTGGGTTGCCATGGACTTTTGCCGCCGGGCCAATCAGTACGGTTCCGTGCTGAACGCCATGAAATTTTCGCACGTGCCCTACGCCTACGCGTTGACTTTTGATCCGAACCGGCCCGACAGCGTGATATGCTACAATGGCATGGAACGCTGGACTTTGCCCGTCAAGTTTAATGCCGACACGATTGAAATGGTCGGCGCAAGACCGGGAAAATCCGTTTTTCTTGTTTATCACTCGCAGGGTGAAAAAGACATGTCGATGTTCGACGGCACGACGGGGCAGGTGTACCTGGATAATTTTGTAAAATCCAAGTCGGACGTCGGCAATGGCTACGCGGCTTTTACCCTGGCTTTGCACCACAACCTTTTTTCCGGCGTATTCGGAGAAATCGGAAAAGGCGCGGCTTCCAAACAGGAAATTCAATTTAACCCGGACGGTTTTATTATCAATTGGAAACCTTACGACGTGTATGCCGTGTGTACTGCCGGCGATTGTTTTGTCATGGATAATGATATGGACGTCATTACCCTGGCAAAATCCGCGGATGTGAACACGCAAAAAATGTACGGTTTCAAGTACAGCGCCCAAAACGATACCCTGACGCTGTACAACATTGCCGATCCGACGCCCGAAGAAAAAGGAGGATATGTAACGAAGGGCGTTGCCTACCGTTTTTTCAGAAAAAAATCGCAATAACAAATATGGCCAGCGCAAATAAAAACCTGTCGCACTACGACGACCAGAACCTGCCCTTCGCCGGGCCGATGAAGTTTGGTATCGTGG
This sequence comes from uncultured Bacteroidota bacterium, assembly GCA_937926185.1. Taxonomy (GTDB): domain Bacteria; phylum Bacteroidota; class Bacteroidia; order Chitinophagales; family Saprospiraceae; genus M3007. Next base: position 4,787 of record CALEYM010000253.1, read on the forward strand.
TGGCCGAATGGAATGCCCATATCACGCACGCCTTATACGAAGGCTGCTACGATACCCTGCTCAAACACGGGGCGCTGCCCGAAAATATCCATACCGTTCAGGTACCCGGATCGTTCGAGCTCCCCACCGGCGCCCGCATCCTGAACGGTCAGCACAACCCTGACGCCGTGATCTGTCTGGGCTGCGTGATCAAAGGAGAAACCAGCCATAACGAGTATATCAACCAGGCCGTGGCCAACGGCCTGATGCAACTCAGTCTGGTCGCCGGCAAACCTTTTATTTTCGGCCTGCTCACCACCAACGACGAACAACAGGCCCTCGACCGGGCCGGCGGCAAACACGGCAACAAAGGCATAGAGGCGGCTGTGACCGCCATTCGTATGGCCGCACTCAAGAAGGAACAGGCGGAGGGGAAAAAGAAAATTGGATTCTAGGGGGTTGACGGGTTTCGGGTCAACCCGCAACCCGTTAACCCGAAACCCGTTAACCCGTTGACCCATGACAGCGCTGAAACAAACCATTCGCCTGGGTACGGCTACTTATCTGGCGCTCGCCGTGCTGGCCGGTGTTTTTTACCTGGAACGAATGGCTTTTCTGGACATGGCGTTCCAGACCTTCCACATTCTCCGCACCGGCGCGCTTCAGATACAAAGCGGACGTTTCGGCGCGGCCGGCACACAGGTATTCGCCTGGCTGGCCCAGGCGCTCGGACTTCCGCTGAAAGGCGTGTTACTCAGTTACTCCCTTGGACACGTTTTGTATTATTTCCTGCTTTTTTTGCTCATCACGCTGGGGCTCAAACAGTGGAAGTGGGGGCTGACGCTTGTGCTGGTTTCGGTATTGATGACCACCCATACCTTTTACTGGCTGTCGGAGATGCCGCAGGGTTTGGCTTTTCTGATCTTTATCATGGCCTGGATACACTGGCGGGGAAGCATTTACCGGTTGCGGCCATGGGAATATCCGCTGCTGGCAGCAGCCCTGGCGACGGCGTTTTATTTTCACCCGATGGTGTTGTATGCGATGGTATTTTGCTCTGCCTTTTTCCTGCTGCGCAAACGTCCTCCGGCAGGGTGGGCAGGCTTACATTTGTTGGCGCTGGCCATTTTCCTGCTGACCGTTTTTGTAAAATACAAGGTATTGAAGCTGGATTGGTACGACGCCATGTCGCTCGAACGCGCCAGGGCCTTTGCCGATTTGTGGCCCCATTGGTTCGACATCAAAAGCAACCGGGACTTTTTGCGCTGGTGCCTGCACGACTATTACCTTGTGCCGGCAGGTATTTTGCTAAACACGGCTTATTATTGGTGGAAAAAAGATTGGCTGAAAGCCCTGCTGGCGTTGTTGTACCCCCTCGCTTTTGTGCTGATGGTAAATGTCCCGTTTCACCAGGGTGACAACCAATTTTACTTAGAAAACCTGTACCTGCCGCTGTCCTTATTTGTGGCTGTTCCGCTGGTTTTCGACGTCTTGCCGGCATTATTGACCGAACGGGGCATGTTTTGGGCGCTGCCCCTGCTCGTGTTTGTCCAGGTAGTTCACATATACCGGAGCCACCAGCCCTGGACGGAACGGCTGCGCTGGGAACAGGAATTTTTACAAAAAACGGCCGGGTCGCCCCAACGAAAACTGTTGCTGACCGAGCAGCAGGTTCCCATGGACAAACTGATCCTCTCCTGGGGCGCCTCTTACGAATTCCTGATGCTCTCCGCGCTCGAACACCCCGACAGCGCGCGTTGTATTATTGTGGATGAAGCGCCCGAACGTTTCGACAGCCTGCTGGTGCAGCCGCGATTGTTCCTCGGCGAATTCCGGAATTACCGTTTCGATGAATTGCCCCGGCGGTACTTTAATCCGTTGGATACCAGCGTTTACCAATCATTGAGTGATTGAGTGATTGAGTGATTAGGGTTTGCCCAGCAGGCGGAACATATTCTTTTTGTAAGCTTCCACGCCCGGCTGATCGAAGGGATTGACGCCCAGCAGATAACCGCTGAGGGCGCAGGCCTTTTCAAAAAAATAGAACAGTTGGCCCAGGTAGTAGGGTGTTGCTTCCGGAATAATTACTTTCAGGTTGGGTACGCCGCCGTCGGTGTGGGCGAGCAGGGTGCCTTCGGCTGCTTTTTTGTTCACGTAGTCGAGCGATTTTCCTGTCAGATAATTCAATCCGTCGGGATCGCCCGGTTCGGCTTCAAGGACGAGGTCGGCTTCCGGTTTTTCGATTTCCAGCACGGTTTCGAACAGGTGGCGGCGGCCGTCCTGAATGTATTGACCGAGGGAATGAAGATCGGTGGTAAAATCGGCGCTGGCGGGGAAAATGCCCTTGCCGTTTTTTCCCTCGCTTTCGCCGAAGAGTTGTTTCCACCATTCGGCCACAAAGTGCAGGCGGGGCTCGTAGTTCACCAGCATTTCAATGTCTTTCCCCTTGCGGTGCAGGATGTTGCGGGCCGCGGCGTATTGCAGCGCGGCGTTTTCGCTGTAAGGCGCCGATTTGAATTGTTGCCGGGCATCGGCGGCGCCTTTCAGGAGCTGATCTACGTCAATTCCTGCCGCGGCTATGGGCAAAAGTCCCACGGCAGTGAGCACGGAAAAACGTCCGCCCACGTCGTCGGGCACGACGAAAGTTTCGTATCCTTCCCGGTCAGCCAGCGTTTTCAGGGCGCCGCGGGCGCGGTCGGTAGTGGCGTAAATACGTTCTTTGGCGCCCGGGGCGCCATATTTTTCCTCCAGTTTTTTCTTAAAAATCCGGAAAGCGATAGCCGGCTCGGTGGTGGTGCCGGATTTGGAGATCACGTTCACCGAAAAAGGCCGCTCACCCACAATGTCGAGCAGATGGCTTAGGTAAGTACCGCTGATGTTGGTGCCGGCGAAATAGATTTCAGGCGTCCGGCGCCGTTTTTTGGGCAGGTTGTTGTAAAAACTGTGTCCGCAAAACTCCAGCGCAGCTTTAGCGCCCAGATAGGAGCCCCCGATTCCGATCACGATCAGCACTTCGCTTTGCCGCTGAATTTTTTTCGCCGCGGCTTTGATGCGTTTCAGCTCGGCCCGGTCGTATTTGACCGGCAGGTCGAGCCAGCCGAGGAAGTCGTTGCCGGGGCCGGAGCGGTAGTCCAGCATTTTGGCGGCAGCCATTACTTGTGGTTCAAGAGCCTGGAATTCCTCGGTTTGAATAAATTGTGCAGCGGGAGATGGATCGAAAGTGATATGTGGCATAGTAATTACTCGTAAATTACGAAAAAATCAGACCTTGGCCAACTCGCCTTTTAAATAGTCGATCACCTTGATCTCCACGGGGTCCACTTCGCGGGCCAGGGCGAGGTAGTACGACATCCAGTCGCCCAGATGCATCAGGTAAAGGGCTTTTTCCGCGGGCGATTTGCCTTTCGACCATACTTCGAGGGAAGTGTTGGTGAGGTGTTCCACGATTTCCTTATTGATCGTCATGCGCACGGCGGTGCGGGCGAAGTCGTCGCGGTTGCGCAGCCAGATAGCGGCCACGTCGGGGCGGTTGTTGCGCCAGCCGACGAGTTCGTTGTGGTTCATTTCGGGGATCACGTGGTGCCAGCACAACATTTTGGCGTTTTCGTTGATCTGTTGCCGCCAGCGCAGGGCCACGGACTCCAGGTGATCGGCGATATAGAGTACGGGCGTTTTGCCGGCAAGCGCCCCTGCGAGCTTTTGGGCGCGTTTGCGGATGTCGGTCTGGTCTTTTTCCAGCAACTTCCGGGCGGAGTCGATCTGGCGGAAAATACGGTTGCCGGTAAGTTTTGCCGCGCGCAATACGCCGAGTTGGGCCACCAGCGAGTATCCCAGACAGGCGCGCGGGCTGCTCCATCCGCCGGGAAGCAACACGTAATCCATGCCGTGTTTTTTAGCCAGTTCGATCAGTTTGCCGCCGGAGGCGATGCAGACGATTTTAGCGCCGGCATCGAGCAGTTGCCCGAAGGTAGCCAGCGTTTCTTCCGTATTGCCGCTATAGGAGGAACAAATCGCGAGGGTGTGTTTATTGGCCCAGGCCGGGGCGGCATAACCTTTGTTGACCACTATGGGCAATTTACATTCGCCACGCACCAGGTCCTGCACCACGTTTCCCCCGATGCCGCTGCCGCCCATGCCAGATATCAACACCGACCTGTACGGCGAGGTATGTTTTTTCAATGCAATTTTTGCTGCAATTTCGAGCGCTTCCGCCAGTTGGGCAGGGAAACGGGCGATCATTTTATCCATGATGATACGATTGTCTGATTGGCAGTAGTGTCCGGCGGCAAAACTATGGAAAAATTAGCGCCCGCTCCGAACATCCACCACTATGCCGTTGGCCGATGGCGATTGGAACATATTGTAGCGGGCTTTCAGCGCAATCCGGTCGGTATTGTTCAGGCAGCGGAGATCAGATTCCTGTATTTTTTTTAACTCAGCCAAAATTTTCTCTTCAGATTGCCAGTAAATACGATCCTTTCCGGTAATGTCTTCCAACACCCGGTTTTTTAAATCCAGCAATTCCGGCCGGAACAGGTCGCCCGTTTGCAGGGCCCTGTCAACGGATCGCAGTATTTTTAAGTGATTTCCCTGGCCGAGGTCGCTGTATCCGCTTTCTGCGCTTTTCGGAAAAATCCATACCGGCAATGCGGATTCGATACTGTCGGCAGGAAAGGCCGCCAGGCAGACCTGTACGAAAGCGTCATCCTGCTTTCCGCGGGTATTGGACGCTATTTTGTTTAAAACCCGAAAATCGGTGAATAGATAAACGCTGGAGCCCTCATTCACCTGCTGCAACAAAAACAACGGCGACCATTCATTCAGCCAAAACAAGTCGGGTAGGGGAGCGTCCGTTTGCCGGGTCACCATGCGACTGATGAGCAGGTTCAGCGTATCGCGCAGGGCCAGCCCCTGGCGGAACAAAATGGCCGTCGCGGTGTCGCTGAGCGGTTCCGGCGTCGCTGCCCAGTTTTGCCAGCGTTGGGCCAATGCCGGACCGAAAAACGCCGCAAAACGTTTCTGCAACACCCAAAGCCGCGCGCCTTCCGCGTTTTGTCCTGCCGGTCGCAGCGCACCCGCAAAAAGCCAGCCCTGCCGGCCGTCCGGCAGCTGCGCCAGCAACCAGGGTTCCTGCCGGAGCGTATCGTTAAAAGAAATGGCCGATACGAACGGGCTGACTTCTTTTAAATCGAACACCCGGTCGCCCGGCTCCAGATGCAGGATTTCCAGGCTTTTTTCGCCGGGCGCCGCGCGCAGAGATGTACTGTAAATAACCAATAATTGCAGCGTACCGGGTGGGGTGCGTTTGTTTTGGCAGGCTATTGCCATTAGAAAGATCAGGCCGGTAATCCATCGCATAGTAGCGTAAATTGATTTTGTGGCAAACGCAAAACCAGGCGGCTCCGTACCTTGGGCCGCTCAAAAATTTGAATATGGCTGCACTTAAAGCGACACTGGTGTTCCTCGGCGTGTTTTACGCGGGAATGAATCAATACCTGTCTGCCCAGATTACAGACGATTTCTCCGACGGAAATTTTACGGAAAACCCCGTCTGGCAGGGCGATACCGGCGCGTTTATCGTCAATGCAGCCGGTGAGTTGCAGTTGAATGCCCCCGACGCGGGCGCCTCGGTGCTGGCTGTAGGCGGGGTTATCCCCGACAGCGCCGTCTGGTTGCTGAGCCTTCGGCTCGAATTTGCTCCCTCGGCCACGAACCTGCTCCGGATTTATTTGCTGGCCGATCAGCCGGACCTGTTGGCTTCAAACGGCTATTACCTGGAGATCGGCGAAAACGGCTCGGCGGACGCTCTGCGTCTTTACCGGCAGGACGGCGCATCAAGGTCTTTGCTGGCTTCCGGTTTGCCGGGTTTTGTGGCCAACGAACCGGTGAATATTAAATTGCGGGTAAAACGCTCGAAATCTGGTGTCTGGACTGTCGAGGCGGCAGCCGGAAACGGGGCTTTTCAACCGCAGGGCCAGGCCGCCGACGCCACTTATCCGGCAGGCTCCAACCGTTTTTTCGGCGTTTATTGCGTGTACACGGCAACGCGGAAAGACAAGTTTTTCTTTGACAACCTGTCCATTTTACCCGACGTGCCCGATCTGATCCCGCCGGTGCTGTTGTCGACCCAGGCCATCGACGCCAACACGGTGGAGGTTTCGTTTGACGAGGCGCTGGACAGCGTTTCGGCGCTGGAGCCTGCGCATTACACGGTTTCCGGAACCGGGCAACCGGCCTTGGTCAGCTTTGCCGGGGCAAGTAACCAGGCTGTTCGCCTGTCTTTGTCCGCCGCGCTGAATACGGGAAGTTATACCCTGGAAACCAATCAGATCGCCGATACTTCGGGCAATGTAAGCGGCCAGCAAACAACCGCATTTCAGTATGTCAGCATCCAGGCGGCCGCGGAATTCGACATCCTGATCAATGAAATCATGGCCGACCCGTCGCCTTCCGCGGGTTTGCCGGACGCCGAATGGCTGGAATTGTACAACCGGAGCGATAAGGTCGTCCAACTGAGCGCATTGCGGCTGTCCGACGGCGGCGCCCCCCAGCCTTTACCGGCTTATTTGTTATACCCCGATTCTTTTGTCGTGCTCTGCGCTACGTCCGCGGCCGCAATACTCGCCGGCGCGGCGCCTAATCTGCTGCCCATGCCAGGATTCCCCTCCCTGAACAACGACACCGACCCGCTTTCCCTCACCGACGCCGGCGGGGCTGTGATCGATCAGGTCGCCTATTCGGTGAACTGGCACACGGTGGCAGGAAAAAAAGACGGCGGCTGGTCGCTGGAACGGATCAATCCGGGCACACCATGTCTGGCAGGTGAAAACTGGCAATCCTGCCCCGTTTTGCCCGGCGGTACGCCCGGCAGGCGCAACGCGTCCTGGGCGGCCACGCCGGACACGGAAGCGCCGCGGCTGCTGGCGGTATTTCCGGAAAGTCCCTTCTCCTTGCGCGTTGTGTTTTCAGAGGGGTTGGATAAAATTTCAGCGGGGAATACCGCATCTTATCAAATAATACCGTCCAGGAATATTTCATCGGCTCAAATTTCGCCTTCCGACCGGCGGGAGGTAACGCTCGCGCTGGCCGATCCGCTTCAAAATGGCGTGGTTTACGCGGTTCTGGCTACGGCTGCGCTGACCGATTGCAGCGGCAACGCGGCAACTCAGGCAGATACTGTTTACGTCGGGTTGCCGGAAATACCACAGCCCCGCGACATCGTGATCAATGAAATCCTGTTCAACCCGGCTACCGGCGGATCCGATTACGTCGAACTGTACAACAGGAGCAATAAGATATTCAGTTGGGCGGAATTTTCGCTGGCCAATTTCACCGGTGGCGCCGACGTGGACGCTATAACGCTGAACCGTTTGTTTCTGCCCGGCGAGTATGCCGTTTTTACCGCAAATCCGGCCGATGTGAGCGCCCGTTTTGCCAATGTCCGGAGCGACCGCCTCTTTGAACAATCCCTGCCCTCCCTGCCCGACAATGCCGGCAATATCACCCTGTTTTGGTCGAAAGCAGGCAGTACGGTGACAGTGGATTCCTTTGATTATGAAGACGACTATCACAATGCCCTGCTCAGCAGTTCGGAACGGGAGGGCGTGGCGCTGGAACGGATACGGCCTGAAAATGAAACAAACGACCCTTCCAACTGGACTTCCGCCGCCCGCAACGCGATGAGCGGGGCGGGTACGCCCACCTTGCCCAATTCCCAAAGATCCGGGACCGGTGGCCCTACCGGCGACGAGCTGATCCAGCTTGATCCGGCGCGATTGTCGCCCGACGACGACGGATATGAGGATTTTCTGGACATCCGGTATGCGCTTCCTTCACCCGGTTACGCGGCAACCATGACCATTTATGATTCGGAAGGCATCCCTGTCCGGCGCCTGGTACGGCAGGAGTTGATCGGCGTTTCGGGCGCCCTGCGATGGGATGGCGACATGGACGACGGCGCCCGCGCCCGGCCGGGCATTTACATTTTATTTCTGGAGATATATACGCCGGAAGGCGAGGTGCAAGGGGTGAAAAAAACGTTTGCACTGGTACGACGGTTTTAACACCGGGCGGCAAAAAAAATGCCCCGGCCCATCTAACAAGCCGGAGCATTTATCATTAACAAAAAACAAAAACCAACACTTAAAAAATCGTTCATGCCGGGTACGAAACCCTGTCGGATAGCCCGGCAAATACTTTTTCCAGTACTTTCATCAAATCATAAGTGGTGATAATGCCTACCAAATGTTGTTTGGCGTCTACAACAGGCAGCGAATGAAATTGATTCGCTTTAAAGATGAGCAGCGCATTCTCCACCGTATCCGTATCTGACAAGCAGAGGATATTTTTTGTCATTACATCCTCTACCACCGTGGCG
>CALEYM010000254.1 GCA_937926185.1 uncultured Bacteroidota bacterium
GAAATTAAACCATATTCCTGGTGTAAAGCGCCTTTACTTTTCAGACTTTAGCTTTTTATCCCGCACTTTTTCTGAAAGGCGCTCCTCATGTATCAACGTATTGCTCTGGTCGTTTTATTGGCTCTTCCGGTTGCGCTCCAGCCGGCAAAAGCCCAGGTTTTCTGGTCGGAAACCTTTTCCAATGAAGGCGCTGCCGTATCAAAGTGGAAAAACGGCGGCGACAATCCCGGTTTGGCCGACTGGACCTGGACCGACAACCCGGCAGCAGGTTATCAGGACGCGGGGCTACCCGATTTTGCCGCGCCCACGGCTACCGGCGGCTATTTTTACTTCGATTCGCATCAAAACGGGCAGGTTGCCCACGACGTTACGCTCAGCGGATTTGGCCGCCCGGCCAATTGTTCGGGCAAAACGGCCGTGCGGCTGCGTTTTTTCACCCAATATGTCTATTTCAATCCCGAAGGCGCCGAAGCCTGGGTAGGGGTGAGCACCGATAGCCTGAATTTTACCTATAAACCGCTTTTTGCCGGCTTGCCGCCCAATCTCCCTTACCACGACTGGCTGGAGGTCGCGCTCGACGAAGCCGCCCATGCGCCGAAAGTATGGCTGCGCTTCCGCTGGGCCGGTCAGTACGAATACCACTGGAAGATCGACGACCTGAGCTTGTACCGCTTTTATACGCCCGATGCCGATTTCTGCGAAACTGCCGCAGATATTTCCCCGTTCTTCGACCCCCTGCCCGGCGTCATCCGAACCACGGACGTTTTTGACAATAGCGATGCAACAATTTCGGACACCGACCCGGAAGTGAGTTGCTGGAGCGAAGCCGGTCCCGGCGGCGCCGACATTCTGAACAATACCCTGTGGTTCACCTTTACCGGGAATGGCGGCGCCTACGAATTGCAAACCGTGCCCTGTACTGCCGATCCGTATATCGGCGAAGCCCAGGGCAACAAAGGCGATACGCAGATGCTGGTATTTACCGGCGAACACTGCGGCGACCTCACGCCCGTGCAATGCAACGACGACCTGTTTCTTTCCGGCCAACCCGATTTCAGGGCCGGCATCACGCTGGAGACCCAGGTCGATCAGATCTATTACCTGTTGATCGACGGCTTCGACAACCAGGGCGTGGCCGCCACCGGCGGTTTTTGCATCCAGGTACTGCGCAAACCCACCGTTACCTGCAGCCAGGGCCGGGCGGGCGCCTACACGCTGGCCAACAACGGCTATCTCTGCGCCGGTCAGAACCTGTTCGATCTGATGACGCTCGACACCGCCTCTTTCGTCCTGCCCACCGTGGGGCCGCAGTCAGGCCTGGCCTGGTGTTTTACACCCTCCATTGTGCCGGAAGGGGTATGGCCCGGGAATATCGCGGGTGTGGCCGGCACGCCATTTACGGGAGAAGTGGAAGCGCCGTCGTTGCTCAACAACGGTCAGTCGCTGGACCCTGGCACTTATTATCTGACACCCGTGGTTTTGGGCGGCGGCGTACCGACCAATCCCGGCGCCCTGCCGTATATTTTTAACATAGATCCCAATTTGGGATGTTTTTTTACCGGGCAATCGAGCCGCCTGGTATTGTTGCCCCCGCTCGACAACCTGACGGCAAGCGCCTCGGTAACGGAAGAAAGCCTGCCAACCGGCAACAATGGCGCTATCACGCTCAACATTGGAGGAGGAGCAGGCGCCTGGCTGAATGACCCGGCCTTGTATCAATTCAAATGGAGCAATGGCGCTGACACCCGCAATCTGTCCGGTCTGAGTGCGGGCGATTACACGGTGACGATCTCCGATGCAAGCGGCTGCGTCGCTCCGCTGATCCAAACCGTCACGGTACCGGCAACGGTGCAAGCAGAAGACCCTCCTATAGTCCGTTTCCTGACGCTCAGCCCCAACCCGGCGCGCGACGTAGTATTACTGCAACTGTCCCTTCAGGCGCCGGCAGCCGTCCGCGTGGAAGTGACAGACCTGGCGGGGCAGGTGTTGTGGTCGCGGGATGCCGGCGCGGTACAACAACTGGATTTGCCCCTGGGACTGGAACAACTGGCCGCGGGGATGTATGTGATACGGGTTAGTCTCGGCGACGAAGTGGCGTTGCGGCAGTTGGTAAAAATTTAAGTTCAAATTTCCCCACAAAAAAAGATTTTTACGCCATGTTCGAACTCACGCAATCCCCCTTCGGCAAATACCGCCGCTATACCCTCCATCACCCTGAAACCGGCGACGGCTTCAGCATCGTGCCCGAACGTGGCGCCAACGTCCTGGAAATGCGCTTCGGCGGCTTCAACGTGCTCGACGGCTACCAAACGCCCGACGAACTGGAGGCCGGCAAATGGGGCAAAAGCGCCCTGCTCTTTCCCTTCCCCAACCGCCTGCGCGACGGACAATACAGCTGGCTGGGACACGATTATACCTTTCCCATCAACAATGCCGCCACCCGCAACGCCATTCACGGCTTCGTACGCGACGAAATCTTCGAAGTGGTGCGGATAGAACTGACCACCGAAAGCGCCGAGCTCACCTGCCGGCTCGATTACCGCGGCCACCATGCCTGGTATCCCTTTCCCTTTCTGCTGGAAGTCACTTTTAGCATGACCAACCGCAACGAATTCAATGCCTCGTTTTTCCTGAAAAACCGGCACCGGGAAGCCATCCCCCTGGGTTTGGGCTGGCACCCTTATTTTCGCCTCACCGACCGGGCCGCCGACCACTATCTCCACCTTCCGCCTTGCTCGATGGTAGACATCGACGAGCGCATGATCCCCACCGGTACCCGTACGCCCTACCCGGATTTTGCAGCGGAAAAACCGCTCGGAAAAACCACGCTCGACAACTGCTTCGCCGCGGAAGGAGAACACCCGCTCTACCATCTCTCCCTGCGCGGCGGCGGCCATTCGCTGGCCCTGGCCGCCAGCAAAGACCTGTTCCCCTATTTTCAGGTGTTCACCCCGCCCGGCGGCGACACCATTGCCCTGGAACCCATGACCTGCAACGTCAACGCTTTCCAAAACGGCGACGGGCTCGTCACCGTGCCGGCTGCCGGCGACTGGACGGCGGCGTTCAGGGTGGAGTATTATGGGGGGTGAAGGGGGTTGAATTGGTTTACTCACAATTGCCAATAATGAACGGCGTCTTGCTGAGTAACATCAGTTTTATGCTATCACCAAAGATCATCCGGTCTTTTATCAGTCGAGCGCCGGCAGCAGGGGATTTACGCAACAAAGCCCCGTGGAGGCTAACCAGTTATTATAAGAAATCAACTTTTTTTAAAAATTTTGAAAAAGTCCGAATGATTAAGACAATCGGCTCATTTCTTTGCAAGAACAAAATATATATCTCATACCTAAACTAAAAAACAAATTAAAAATACCTGGCTTGTCCGGCAAACGAGGAGATGATTTTACAATAATAAATCTCCGGGAACCTGGCACTTTTCACTAAATTTTGGGGGAACTGTTGGCATCGCGAAACAGGAATTCAATTTGAAAGCGCAGTGCACAGCGCTTCAGCACCGCTTTTCAGCATCGGTTGAGAAGCAGGGTTTTGTGCTATTGCACTACGTCCGCTTGCTGCTCTTGGCCGGATAAGTGAGATAGTGGCCGCTGCCGTACCCGGCGGCGTACGTTCCTTTTCCAGCCGCATCGCCAATTATCGTACCTGAGAACACTTGTGTTCTATGGTCGCGGCGTGGTATAATAATAATTAACGATTTTTTTTGTAACAATAAAAATTTTCATGCCATGTCTAAGTTAAAAAACAAATTAAAAACACTTGAGTTGTCAAATCAACAAGGAGATGATTTTGTAATACTAAATCTCTCGGAAACCTTACTCCTTTCATTAAATGGCGGGGCTGCAACTAATCCTAAATGTAATAACCCGTCTTGTTCAGGTAGTAATGGAAAAGCCTCGGATGATAATAACAACAGCTGCACCAACTCGTCATGCTCAACGACTGGAATGAATAATGATGGTTGTTCTAATAAAAGTTGTACATAACAGACTTGTATCGAATCTGATTAATTAACCTATTAAAAAAATATCATGATGTCTAAGTTAAAAGCAAAATTGAGCCAAACGAAAGCCTCTTCAGCAGAAACAGACTTTATTATCTTAAATCTAAACGAAGCGGTTGGTATTTCACTGACCGGGGAGGCGAATAGCAAATGCAATAATTCAGGTTGCTCCGGCACTACAAATGGTCAGTGTTCAGCCGGCTCAAATAGTACATGTACCAACAATTCCTGCGTGGATGGAGTTACTTTTTTCAATTGGGGCTGTACCAATAAAAGCTGCACGTAGTAACGTTTAAAGAACCGCTTCAATAACTTAT
>CALEYM010000255.1 GCA_937926185.1 uncultured Bacteroidota bacterium
TGAGTTTCAATAATTTTTATTATTATTAACATTTATTGCAGCGGTACCTAATGCGGCGCCTTATTGCCTACTGCCTGCTGCCAACTGCTCCACTACCTTTTCCGCCAGTCCGAAACTGGTGCTTTGCGACAGTTGCGCGTGTCGCATTTCGCCGTTGATCTCGCAGGCGGCAAACACATGAAAGTTGCCGGCGGCATCGCGGGCGGCGTGTACGCCAAGGGGTAGTTGGCAGCCGCCGTCCAGGAGTTGAAGTACCCGTCGTTCGACGTTGGTGACGGCCGATATTTCCGGATGATGGATATGTTTCAGGATGCGCCGGGTGGGCAGGTCGTCGCGATGGGTTTGCCAGGCCAATACGCCTTGTGCCGGGGCGGGCACGAATTCGCGCGGATTCAGTTCCACGATGTCCAACCCGGTCAGGTCCAATTCAAGGCGGCCTACGCCGGCGGCAGCCAGGAAGATGGCATCGTATTCGCCGCGGCGTAGTTTTTCGAGGCGGGTCGGCACATTGCCGCGCAGGTCTTTCAGTGCCACATCGGGTCGGAAATGCCGCATTTGCGCCTTGCGCCGCGCCGCGGAAGTGCCTACTGTTGCGCCGGGTTTTAGTTTAAAAATCTGCCCCGGTGTCGCGGCTTCGGGTCGCAGGATCAGCAGATCGGCCGGATTGTCGCGGTACGACACGGCGGTGATAACCAGCCCCTCCGGCTGGTTGGTCGGCAGGTCTTTCATGGAATGTACCGCCAGGTCAATCTCGCCGCGCAGGAGCGCGTCTTCGATTTCTTTGGTGAAAAAACCCTTGCCCTCCATTTTGTCGAAGCTCAGGTGTTGCACCACGTCGCCTTTGGTTTTGATAATGACGAGCTCGCTCTCCACGCCTGCGCGGCGCAGTTCGGCCTGCGTAAATTCGGCCTGCCAAAGGGCCAGTTTGCTGCCTCGGGTACCTATTCTCATAGTATCGCCGTCTGTTAGACGGCGTAAAAGTAAGCATAATAAAAATTAAATATTTCTACCGTCTGACAGACGGCGTAAAAGTAAGCATAATAAAAATTAAATATTTCCGCCGTCTGACAGACGGCGTTACTCCACCTTCACTACACTCCGCTCCAGCACCTCTTCGTAATACGCTTCATAGTGCGGCAGGATGTTGTGCAGGTCGAAACGTTTGGCCTGTTTGAGCGCATTTTGGCGGAATTGCTGCAACAGGTTTTCGTTTTGCAAGAGTTGAATGGCGTAGGCGGCCATTTCGTCGGTTTGGCCGGGGTCGCTGAGGAAACCCGTGACGCCGTGGATGTTCACTTCGGGCAGGCCGCCGCTGTTGGACGAAATGACCGGCACTTCGCAGGCCATGGCCTCGAGCGCGGCCAGGCCGAAACTTTCGCTTTCGGATGGGATCACGAACAGGTCGCAAATGGCCAGCAGTTCTTCGATGGGGTCTTGTTTGCCCAGAAAACGCACGTCGTCGCAAATGCCGAGCTGGCGGCTCAGGCGTTCGGCGTTTTGCCGTTCGGGGCCGTCGCCGATCATCAGCAGCTTGGAAGGCACCTGGTCGTGTACTTTTTTAAAAATACGGATGACGTCTTCCACCCGTTTCACCTTTCGGAAATTGGAGGTGTGCGCGAGGAGACGCTCGCCGTCGGGGGCGATAATTTTTTTAAAATGGTCTTTGTCGACCTTCCGGAAACGTTCAAAATCGATGAAGTTATAGATCACCCGGATGTCGCGCTCGATGTTGAACAGGCGGTTGGTATCGTCTTTCAGGCTTTGCGACACGGCGGTCACGCCATCGCTTTTGTTGATGCTGAACTCCACCACGGGTGCAAAGGCGCGGTTGTTGCCCACGAGCGTGATGTCGGTGCCGTGGAGGGTAGTCACCACTGGCACGTAGCGGCCCTGGGTGAGCAGGATTTTTTTGGCCATGTAGGCCACCGCGGCGTGCGGAATGGCGTAGTGCACGTGCAGCAGGTCGAGATTCTGGTATTGCACCACGTCCACGATAGTGGAGGTAAGCGCGGTATCGTAGGGCGGGTATTCGAAGAGGGGATAATCTTCGCTATCCACTTCGTGGTAAAACACGTTTTCGTGGAAATGCGCCAGCCGCACGGGGCGGCGATAAGTGATAAAATGCACTTCGTGGCCTTTACGGGCCAGTCCGAGCCCCAGTTCGGTGGCCACCACACCGGAGCCGCCGTAGGTCGGGTAACAAACGATGCCGATTTTCATTGAGACATTCCTGCTGATGATTCACCGCCCGGGTATTCAGACACGGTGCAAATGTTGCATGTCTTCTCAGCCAGCGGTGTGTATTGTTTTATTTGTCGGTTGAATAAACAACGAAAATTGGGAATGGGTCGTGATTTCCGACAAAAGTGCAGAAAATTACCAGTGGGCGTAGCGAAGGCCTGGTACTTATTTTACATTGACGGTGTAGGTCTTTTCAAAAAACCAAAAGTTGTCGCATTGTTTTTCATACAATTCTACCCGGAGTGCCAACGGCTGCGGGCCTGTTTTGTCAAAGCTTGTGGTGAATGGCGCGCACCCGTTCTTCAGCGCGATGGCAGCCCCATTCACCCACACTTTTGAGTTATTCATCGACAGATAATAGTGCGAATAAGCGCCGAGTAAACCGGTTACTGCGAAGGACTCATTGGCCATCGGACATATCACGTCCGGTTGCCAGAAAGGTTGAACAGGATCAAAGCGAATTTCGCAGCCAGAAAACCTGCCTAGTATGATCCGTGTCTTCTACAGATAAGCGACCGTCGTGCAGTAATAATTCCACGCTATCGCAAAGCTGGCTTATTCGCGTTGCCCGGTTAAGATAAGTCTGGTTAGTGGGATTACGATATGCATCAGAACAAAAAAACACCTTTCTTTTGAAAAACAGTTGGAAGTGGCATAGGCAGGCGTAATTTGTTGGATAGAACGCCTGCCATTTCTTCATATTGTCAGTGCTTTTTCTCCCCTTTGAAATTCCGTTCCCCGGCCACAATGGCCACTTCCAGATGATTCTCCGCCGGCGGTATCGGGCAGTTATACCCGTCGCTATAAGCGCACCAGGGGTTGTAGCATTTGTTAAAATCGAGGATCAATGTGCCGTCGGCTGAAATATCGGTGCGGCTCAGGTCGAAATAACGCCCGCCGCCGTAGCTGCTGTCGCCGTTGGTGTGGTCTTTGAAGGGCAGGAACAGGTGGTCTTTGTAGGCTTCCTGCTGAATGAGGGTCAGGTTTTGGTATACCGACAATTGGTAAGGTTTGCCTGAAATTTCAAAATGCAGAACGCCGTATTTCTGGTAGCGGCGGGTGAGTCCGCTGTAAGTGAGCAGGTCGAAAGGTTGCGCATCCGGCGCGCGTTCGAAACGGGTGACGACGCGCCAGGCCGGGTCGGCCGGAAAAAAATCGAGAAAGGACGTGTCAATCGCTTTCAGGGGCGAGCGAGGTTCGGTGAGGAATTCCTGTTTGTAGTGTTCGCGGTGGCGGGCGATTTCGGCGCTGAAAGCCGTGTCATTAGTCTGGGCATGGAGCCAGATGTGAGTGATCAAACCGGTCAGAGAGAGCAGGAAACGGATCATGATGTTTTTTAAAAAAATATGGACAGGGTCGACAGGATTTGCAGGATAAGCTGCCACGTCGAAACGACAATCCTGCAAATCCTGTCGATCCTGTCTGGAAACTACTCCCGTCGAATCGCCTCCACGGGATCAAGTTTCGCAGCTTTCATGGCCGGGTAAGTGCCAAAGATAATGCCCACCAAAACGGCGATGACGGAAATGGTAAAAAAAGTATTCCAGGTGTACGCGGCGTCGAAGG
Organism: uncultured Bacteroidota bacterium; assembly: GCA_937926185.1. Classification (GTDB taxonomy): domain Bacteria; phylum Bacteroidota; class Bacteroidia; order Chitinophagales; family Saprospiraceae; genus M3007. The sequence continues at coordinate 3,808 of CALEYM010000255.1, forward strand.
GCAGGTCGGTCAGCGCCTTGATGATAGGCACAATGGCCATGGTGGCCAACACGCCGATGAGCAGCCCCAGAAAACTGCCAAAGGCCGATACGGTGATCGATTCGGCCAGGAAGAGTCGCAGGATGTCGCCGCGGTTGGCGCCCACGGCCTTGCGGATGCCGATCTCTGAAATACGTTCGTTGACGGATATCAGCAGCACGTTCATCACCCCGATGCCGCCCACCAGGATAGAAATGCCCACGATGAGACCCATGACGATGCGGAACAGCAAAAACCCCTTGGCGGTCTGCTCCACGTAATAGTCGTTGCTGATCAGTTCGAAGTCGCTGTGTTGGGCGTCGAAACGGGATTTCAGCCGCTCCTGTATCTGAGTTTTTAATTCAGGCAGGTCTTCCACGGTAGCCGCCTCGATAAAGCAGACCGGGGGCGACTGGCGCAGGGCAGCAGGCGGAAACAGCGTAAAAGGCAGGAATACCTGCGGAGTTTTATTCTCGTCCGTGGTTTCGGCAACGCCGGTGATCGTGAGCGACAGATCGCCGAAGCGCAGCTTTTTTTGCAGGATTTCGGCATAACGTTCATGGCCGAGTACCTGGCGGGCCAGGTACTGGTTGACGAGAGCCACCGGTTGTTTTTCGCTCACGGCGCTGTCCTGCCATTTTTCGCCTGCCAGCATTTCCGTTTTATCCAGCAGGCCGGCCGTTTGGCCGCGCACAATGGCGCCGACAGAGTCGGCATGTCCTTCCACGGTTATGACCCCCGGCGAGTGGGTCATCAACCCCGATTTCAGTATCTTGGGCAAATCTTCAATGAGCCCGGTATAGGCCGGATAGTCAATCAGGGCAAAACTGTCTTTTTTCAATCTGACATCGCCGACTCTCCGCGTCGTTTCCGTACGTATCCTGATGGTATTCAGGCCGGTGGATTCGGTGATCTGCTCCTGGGCAAATTTTTCCAGGCCGTCGATGAACGATAAAATGGATACGAGGGCCGCTACGCCAATCACGATACCCAGCACGGAAAGCACCGTGTGAAACAGGTTGGAGCCAATACTCTGGATGGCAAGGGTGAAGGAAAGGATCGTTTTTTTCAGCATGGATGCGTTTGGATGGATGCTGCTGCTAAAATAAAAACGGCCGCCCACGATTACCCTGAAATTAGATCAAACGTCCCGAATTTTCGTTAAAACCGGAAAATCGCCTTACAGCAGTTTCTCCAGGTAATGCTCCCTGATGCCGAACCCCGTCTTCAGCGCCGCTACCTTTTCCAACGCCTGCCGTCTGCCGTCAACCGTCAACCGTCTGCCGTCCACTGCCGTGATCATCACATTTTTGGCGGTGTGTTCAGTGGAGATGAACTCGAACACATTGGTTTTGTATCCATTGGCTTCGAGCAGCAGGGCCCGGATGCCATCGGTTACGATCTCGGCCTGGCGTTCTTCGAGGATGCCGTGTCGCAGGATGGGCGCCAGTTCGTTGTGGGTTTCCATGTCGCGGCGGATCTGTTTGTGGCAACAGGGCGCCACGATCACGATACCGGCGCGGGCGTGAATCCCTTTGGCCAGGGCAAGGTCGGTGGCGGTATCGCAGGCGTGCAGGGCGATGAGCAGGTCGAGGCGTTCGGGCTGGAAATCGTTGATGTCGGCGGCAATGAAATGCAGACCGGAGAACCCCGCTTTTTGAGCCGTTTTATTGCAGAAATCCACCAGGTTTTGCCGCAGTTCGATGCCGGTGACGTGGGGTTGAAGCCCCTTTTGCCGGCGCAGGAAATCGTACAGGGCGAAAGTTAGGTAGCCTTTGCCGCTGCCCATGTCGGCTATTTGCGCTTCGGGCGACAGGGGGTGCTCCCGGAGCAGGCTGTCGATGATTTCGAGAAACTTGTTGATCTGTTTCCATTTATCCTGTGCGGTGTGCAGCACTTCGCCTTTGGCGCTGGTGATGCCCAGCTCGTGCAGCCAGGGCGCCGCGGGATCGAGCAGGCGGTGTTTTTCGCGGTTGTGGCGGGTGTCGGCGGGCGTGTTTTGCGAGGGCTTTTTTACGGAAAGTGTCGCTTTGCCGTTTTTTTCAAACGCCAGGGATATATCCTGTTCGGTGGTAAACAGGTCGGCATTCAGGAACGCCGGCCCCAGCAGTTGTTCCAGTTGCCGGACGGCTTCCGGCGGGTTGAAGTTTTTCACCTCGTCGCGGGTTTTAAACCGGTAAGTAAAAGCAATATGGGGCCCTTTTTTCAGATCAACGGGGCGCAGGTAAATATTTTTCAAACCCTCCGGGGCGGCGGGTGCGGGTTTGCTCAAAGTGCACTTGATAAAATGCCCCGCGTTGCAGGCGGTTTGGAAAGCATTCAGGAACTGCTGGAGCGGCATGTTGATTTGATTATCGGCATGGAGCGATTGTATATTTTCTCCGTGCCTCCGTGCCTCCGTGGTGAAATATTTTAAAGCCTCGCGCTTCGCCCTTGTTTGGCCGCGCGGCGGCGCAGTTCGTCTTCGATGGTGCGCAGGGTGTATTCCAGTTCGCCGCGGCTTTCAAATTTGATTTTCAGCACCCACACCCCGGCGATAAAACCCAGCAGCGACAGTCCCATAACGCCGAAAGCCAGCCGGCCCAGAATGCCTTCGCCGGCCCAGGCAGCCAGCCCGCCCAACAACAACCAGCCACCGGCGGTGGCGCCGAGCAGCAAATTGAATCGCCGCCAGCGGTCGAAGCGGGCCAGGCGCCATTGCATCCGGTCGCGCAGTTCAACGAGGTGCTCCACGCCGAAGTCCTCCGGGCCCAACTCGGCCAACAGGTGGAAGTCGTCGTTGGCTTCGCGTTCCAGGCGTTCGAGGGAAGATTCGTCAGATTTGCGGAACCACATGACTGGCGTTAAAGTTTTTTCCTGTAAACGAAAAATTGGACTAAAAGGTTGGTACGCAGGAATGTTAATCCGGGTTGCGTTCGCGATATTAAAATGATTTTGCAAAATAAATCCGTTTTTCTGATGAAATGGGAATCCGGAGGTCTTTTTTGTATAAAAAGTCGGATTCCTGCCAACAAAGGCTCATTTTTTTCCTAAAATACCGGATGTTTGCCCTCCGCGTGCCGGCGATACCGCCGAGCGCCGGTCTTTTCTGTAAAGTATAAAACAATGACATTCCATCGCCTCGTTCTGTTCCTGGCTTTGAACAGCCTCCTGCCGGTGCTGCCCGCACAAACCGCCCTGAAAACCCCCGACGAATTTCTGCCCCACAAACTGGGCGAGCAATTTACGCCGCATCATTTGCTGACGGATTATTTCGAATACCTGGCTGCCAATGCCCCGGCTACCATGAAACTGGAGCGCTACGGCGCCACCAACGAAGCCCGGCCCTTGCAGGTCGCGTATTTTTCAGCGCCGGAGAATATGGCCCGGCTGGAACAGATCCGGCAAAACAACCTGCGTTTGGCCGGTGTGAACCCCACCCCCGGCCCTTCCCCTAAAGTGGAGGGGGGAAGCCCCGACGTCAATAATCCCATTGCTATCGTATGGCTCAGCATGAGCGTGCATGGCAACGAACCTTCTGGCTCGGAATGTAGTATGCTGCTGGCCTGGCAACTGGCTGCCCAAACCGACCCTGAAGTGCAAAGCTGGTTGAAGAATACCGTGGTCATCCTCGATCCTTCGCTCAACCCCGACGGCTACGACCGCTATACCCACTGGAACCGGAGCGTCAGCAACCGTATCCTGTCGCCCCGCCCCGAAGCGCGCGAACACCGCGAACCCTGGCCGGGCGGGCGCGCCAACCACTATTACTTCGACCTGAACCGCGACTGGGCCTGGGCCACCCAGGTAGAAAGCCGCCAGCGTATCGATTTGTACCACCGCTGGCTGCCGCACGTGCACGCCGACCTGCACGAACAATATGTCGACAACCCCTACTACTTCGCGCCTGCCGCCGAGCCAATGCACGACTACATCACCCCCTGGCAACGCGATTTTCAAACCCAGATCGGTCAGAACCACGCCCGTTATTTCGACCAGTATGGCTGGCTGTATTTCACCAAGGAAGTGTTCGACCTGTTTTACCCTTCTTACGGCGACACTTACCCGATGTTCAACGGCGCCATCGGCATGACCTACGAACAGGCCGGCAATTCCAGCGCGGGCCGGGCCATTCTCACCGGCAGCGGCGATACGCTGACCCTGCGCGACCGCATCCTGCACCACCTGACTACCAGCCGCTCCACCATCGAGATCAGCAGCCTGAACGCCCGGAAAGTGGTGGAAAACTTCCGCAACTACTACAGCCGCGGCGCCGAACGGCCGCAGGGCGCCTACCTGGCCTTCGTGATCCGGGCCGGTAACGATCCGAACAAACTCAATGCCCTGTGCCAGCTACTCGACCGGCATCACATAAAATACGGCAGCGCCGGCGCCACGCTGAACGGACTGAAAGCCTTCGATTATCGCTCGGGCAAGGACGTCAGCGTCGACGTTCAGCCCAACGATCTGGTCATCAGCGCCTACCAGCCCCATTCCGTGATGGCGCAGGTGTTGTTCGAGCCCGAACACCGCCTGAGCGATTCCCTGACTTACGACATCACCGCCTGGTCGCTGCCATACGCCTACGGCCTGGAGTCTTATGCCCTGAAACAACGGCTGGAGCCCAAACGCCCCTTCGAGCCGTACAAGGCGCCCGAAGTAATGCTGGCCGCTTCGCCGTACGCCTGGTGCGTACACCGGCGTTCCCTGGCCGAAGCCCGTTTTTTGGGGGAAATACTCGAAAAAGACATAAAAGTCCGGTATGCCATGAAACCCTTCGACCTGGCCGACCAACACTTCGAGGCGGGGGCATTGGTGATCACCCGCGCCGACAATCACCAGATCGACGGCGATCTGGACCGCCTGGTGAAAGCCGCCGCCGCGCGCGCCAACGTGCCCCTGCATGCCATTTTTACCGGCTGGGCCGGCAAAGGGCGCGACCTGGGTTCGGAAAACTTCACGCCGCTGCGCAAACCGGAAATAGCCCTGGTGTATGGCGACGACGTGGACGACAATTCTTTCGGCCATACCTGGTATTTCTTCGAACAGGAACTGCAGTACCCCGTGAACCCGGTTTCACTGGATCGCTTGCAGCGGATAAAACTGGCGGATTATACCACTTTGATCTTCCCGCACGGCAATTATAGTCTCCCTGAAAACGTACTTAAATCTATACAGGAATGGGTGCGCCAGGGCGGACGGCTGATCGCCTTCGATGGCGGCGTAAAGGCCTTTGCCGACAAAGACGGGTTCGATCTGAAAAGCAAAGCGGATGCTAAAAAAGACACCGCTGCCGCCAGTCCGAAGCCCTACCAGTCGCGCGAGCGGGACGTCATCAGCGACCAGGTGCCCGGCGCCATAGTCAGTACCCGTGTCGACGATACCAACCCCCTCGCCTTCGGGATGAAAGGGAATTACTTTTCGCTCAAAACCACCTCGACTCTCTTTGAAATTCCGGCCAATGCGGCCACGGCCATCTGGCTCGACGACGATTACCGCTCCATCGGTTTTATCGGCAGCCGGCTGAAGCCCAAGCTGAAAAAAACACCCGTTGCCACCGTGCAAAAAATGGGTGGCGGCGAGGTCGTTTACCTGGTCGACAATCCGCTGTTCCGGTGTTTTTGGGAACAGGGAAAAGTATTATTTGCAAACGCCTTGTTTTTCTGATTATGGCTATCCTTCTCAACCTCGCCGTCTCGCTCGACGGCTTTATTGAAGGCCCCAACGGCGAATTCGACTGGTGTTTTACTGATCAGGACTACGGCATGACCGAATTTCTGGCCCGTTGCGACGCCATTATTTTTGGGCGTAAGAGCTACGAACTGATGCTGCAATACGAAGAAAATCCGTATCCGGACAAGATGAAATACGTTTTTTCCAATACCCTGCAATCGGTAGCGGGCAAAGCGGCCATCGTTAAGGGGGATGTGCCAGAGGCTGTTGCCACGATCAAACAGCGCGGTGCGGGCGACGTCTGGTTTTTCGGCGGCGCCCGCCTGCTGGAAGATTTTATGCGACACGACCTGATCGATGAAATGCACCTTGCGGTACATCCCGTTTTGTTGGGAAGGGGGAAACCGCTGTTTACAGGCCTGACAGAGAGAAAATATTTCAGCCTGAAAGCGGCAAAGACCTACGGTTCGGGGTTAGTGCAACTGGTCTACGGTAAATAATTTCCGACATGAAACGCAATCTCCACCTCACCGTTTCCTCGCCACCGGCCTGGATCGAAGCCGTAATGGCCGGTTTCAACGCATTTTTACAGGATCACGCCGACTGCGAACGCAAGGCCAGCGGTTTTGCCATGAGCATGGTGGCCAAATATCCCGACCGCACGGCCATTATACCCGAACTCATTGAAACGGCGCTGGAAGAAATGGAACATTTCAAACTGGTGTACGAGGTCATGGCGGCGCGGGGCGTTCAACTGGCGCATGTGATCCCGAAAGACACGTATATCGAAAACCTGATGAAACTGCGCCGCACGGGCCGGGAGGAGCATTTCCTCGACCGCTTGTGCATCGGCTCGGTGGTCGAATCGCGCGGCGCGGAGCGTTTCCAACTCGTGGAAGAAGCGCTGGATGACCCCGAATTGAAACGATTTTATAAAATGCTATGGACCTCCGAAGCCAGACACGGTAATATTTACGTCGACATGGCCCTGCACTATTTCCCGGAAAAGGAGGTGTACGAACGTTTGCAGTGGTTCAACGAACGGGAAGGAGAAATTTTGTCGGGCCTGGAAATCCGCCCTGCCCTGCATTGACGGTGGACGGTAGACCCTCACCGTCTACCGTCCACCGTCTACCGTCCACCGTCCACCGTCTACCGTCCACCGTCCACCGTCCACCGTTCCTTTGAAACGACCTTTTTTACCCGCTGCCTTTTTTATGCTGCTTGCCCTGTGGCCGATGTACATGATGCATCGCGCCGCGGATGGCGCCGGCTTTCAATTTGCCGGTTTCAGCTCGCCTGTGCTGCAAGCCGAATTTCACAGTACTGCCAGCGACGTGTATGATCTTTACGGCGCTGAAAATACGTCGGTCCGTACTGCACTCACCGAAAAAATGCGCCTGGCGCACCAGTACGACAATCTGTTTCTTTGGCTGTACGGGTTGTTTCTCGCTGTTTTTGCTTTTCAGGGTTTCAGGCTGACACGGATGTGGCAATTCCTGCTGTTGATCTTTTTATCCTTTTTGGCTGCCGTTGCCGATTGGGTTGAAAATGGGGCTATTGTATCTGTCACCCGCGCCCTGGATGCCGGGGAAAGCGATTTTTCGTTGCTGCTCAAACGGCTCGCCTTTTTTACCTGGATGAAGTGGTTGTGCCTCGCCTTGTATTTCGGCGTCGTGTCGCGCTTTTTCCGGGATGTCGCTCAATGGGGAAGTATTCCGGGTTGGAGCGCAAAATTGTTAAGGTGGGCTTGCCTGATCGTTTGTTTCGTGGCGTTCGCAGCGTTTATCACCCGTAGCGCAAAATGGGAGAACTGGATGTCGCAGGCTTTTACCCTGATTTTCGCCGGGGTATTTGTTTTTAGTTTGTTTTATAAAAGAAAAAGTGACTATCCGGATAGTCATTAAAGAAAAATATCCTCCGTGTAAAGGATGATATGGGCAGTCATTCCTTACTTCGGTCCAATGTCCTGAAAAACTCCAGTAACGCTCGAATGCTGGTTCGTGTCTGAGCAGGATGTTCCGTCCCGACCGGTTGTTGGAGTAATCCGTAATCCGCAATCTGCACTCCGCAGTCCTCCACCGGTATATTCGCATAAAAATGATCGCGGGCATGGTGGACGTATTTCATGGCCAGAAAGGGGTCGAACCAGCGGAAAAAACGCTTCCGGAAGGCTGCCGGCGTGGCCGTGTTGCGGCGGATTTCGAGAAGTTTTTCGCGGAAATTTTCTTTTTCCAAAAAAGAGGAAACAGCCGGCGGGAGTACATGCAGTGCATGGTCCAGTTCTGTCGAAGTGGCGCTTCCCAGCTCGAACCACTTGTCGATTTTTTCTAAAAAGACTTTTAAATCTTTGAAAATCAGGGGTGAATAGGTGGAAAAGGCATTGCCGGCCAGCATGTCGCCCACGGCCTTTCCGGTGCCGAACGGCACCCGGTGCGAGGAACGGGGTGATGGGATCACCGTCGTCGCGGTGATTTCGCCGAAGCCGTCGAGTGGGGTGAATTTGTGTAAAAAATAAAAATCTTCGCCTGCCTGCCGCCGGTTCATACCGCCCTGCGACTGATAGGCGTCGGCGCGCACGGCCATGGCCGAGCCGACGGTTTGGGTAGCCGCGGGCAATCCCGCCCAACGCAGGGCATGCACGTAGTAACGCAGGTGCAATTCGTAGCGGGCGATGGCCGCGTAAATTTCCGGCGCGTATTCGTCGCCGTCGAGGGGATGTTCGTAATAAATACCTGCTGCCGGACATTCGGGGCGCCGGTCGAAATACTGTTGGAGCGCCTGCAGATAGTTCGGCTGCACGAGGCTGTCGGCGTCGAGGCAGGCGATGACGCCGCGGGGAGCGCCGGCGTTTTCGAGCCGGCGGGCGGCCTCGTCCATGGCTATTTTCCGGGCCAGGCCCACGCCCGCGTGTTTAGGCGGGAGATCGGGGAAATGCAGGGGATAGAACTGCAACCCGGGTCGGCTGTGCCGCGCTGCCCAGGCCAGGGCTTGGGAATAAGTATCGGCATTGCGTTGTTTGACTTCTTCCGGGGCATTTTCGGCGCCATTGATAACGACGATGACCTCGACCGGTTTTGGCGGCGTTTCGCAGGCAGCCAGCGCGTCGAGCGTGCGCAACAAATCCGGTTCGTCGTGGCAGGGAATGGTCACGATCAGGGACAGACTTGCTTCGGGCACAGCGACAATGAGTGGCGGATAAAGGGTGTTTTTATCGAAATAGGTCATGAAAAATGCAAATTTGCACCCGCAATGGATTTCCGGTAGGTCATACTTACCGGTATGGTGTGCTCGCCGACCTGAACCGTATGTTTCCCAATTTTCCGCACATGGCGCAGCGAAACGATGTAACTCCGGTGCACCCGTACAAAATCGGTCGCCGACAGTAATCGGAGGGTGGATTCCATATTTTGCCGGATGACGATTTTTTGGGTTTGGGTAAATACCGTGAAATAATTGCCTTCTTTTTTTAAAAACAGAATGTCGCCGGCTTTTATCCGGTGGGTATGAGCGCCGCTTTTCAGGGAAATGAATGTGGCCTCAGTGGCCAGAGAGCCGGGCTTGTTCGCCGCCTGAAAAGCTTTGGCAGCCTTGGCAACCGCCTTTTCAAATCGCCCGAAAGTAATGGGTTTGAGCAGATAGTCCACGGCTTCGAGTTCGTAACTCTGCACCGCGTATTCCGGATAGGCCGTGGTAAAAATGACCAGCGGCGGTTTTTCCAGGGCGGTCAGTAGCTGTAACCCGCTTAGTCCGGGCAGGTTAATGTCGAGAAAGACCAGGTCTGTCGGGTTCTTTTTCAGGAAAGAAAGCGCCGCCAGGGGCTCGCGAAAACTGCCCGAAAGTTCTACATCCGGCATCCGGTCCAGGTACCGTTGCAAAACATCGATGGCCTTGGGCTCGTCTTCTATGATGAGGCAACGCATTTTGTAGTTATGAGTTATGAGTTATGAGTTATGTTGTCGTCGGTGATTTAAATGGGTATGTTCAAATTGAATTGAAATATGCTGTTTTGGGCGCCATAGGTAAGTTCGTTGTTTTGGGGGTATAACAAAGCGAGGCGCCGGCGCACATTTTCGAGTCCAATGCCGGCGTGGCGGGTATCGTTGCGGTTGACGGCGGCGTGGTCGGGGTTGCTGCCGGAAAAAACCAGTCGTTTTTCCATGATATGAAGGGAGAAGGCAATACGCGAAAAGCGGCCGACGCGGAGGCCGTGTTTGAAGGCGTTTTCCACGAAGGGGATCAGCAACATGGGTGGGATTTGCCGGTTTTTTATTTCCCCGTTCAGATTGAAAACTACCTCCAGCTCTTCGGGCGGGCAGCGCATTCGGGCCAGTTCGATGTAACTGCGGATGTAATCGATCTCCTGTTCCAGCGGGAGCAACGTCTTCTGGCTTTCGTGCAGTTGGTAGCGCATGAGTTCCGCCAGTTTGGCGATACCCTCGGCCGTTTCTTCATCCCTGTTTTTTTGCGCCACAGAAAAGAGGTTGTTCAGCGTATTGAACAGAAAGTGCGGGTTGATTTGCAGTTTGAGTAACTTGAGTTCGGTGCCGGTTTGCAGTTGCTGCAATTCCCGCAGTTGCTTTTCCTGTTTATTCCAGTCCCGCGCAAAAAACCAGGCAATGGACAAAGTAAAACTCAACACATACAGGCTCAGGTTCCAGAAGGAAAACTGGCTTTCCTGGATGGGTATTAGTTCGGAATGGTTCTCCGCGGGCCGGTAGTTGATTGTCTGAACTGGGCTTATACCCGGAACGCCATCGTTGGCATTTGCCCAGGCATAGCCCCCGTATTCTATCAAAACCGCCGCGACTACAAGCGACAACACAAGGGCTAATCCGGCAACCATTTTTTTCTTTTTGAAATAAGCCGGAAAAATCCACAACGCGCAGCCGTATACCCAAACGGCTTTTACCGCCAGGGAAACGAGGATATAAGGCAGCAAAGAGCGCGTATGCACGACTATCTGCTCGACACCGTTTATCACGGCCACCTCTTCGGCCCGCAACACCAGCAGGCTGTTCAATGCCAGAACGGCCAGCAACCAGCCCAGTATATGCGCAGTAATTTCAAAAACAGGTAGTAAAACGCTTCGCCAGTTCATTTCAATGATTGAGGTTATGCAAAAATAGTGAAAATCCGGTGTGGAGGGATAGGTACACGCATGTTTCGTAACACCGTTTGCCCCTTTCGTAACATCGTCGCGGCGTCTGTGGTGCGGGTATTCCATTTTTGCAAGGCTAATTGAAGTACAAAAACATAAAATCGTTATGAAACACACACTCCTGTTCCTTGCTTTTTTGATCCTTTCTGTATCCCTGTCCGCGCAAACAGCCCCCGGCCTCACCGAAAAACTCGACGCCTGGGCACGGCAAGTCGCTGAAAACGGCTGGCACGGCTCGGCGCTGGTGGCTTCCGGCGGTACCGTTCTGCTGGAAAACGGCTACGGCCTGGCCGACCGCGAATCGGGCCGGCGGCAAAGCGCCGAAACGGTGTTCAGCGTGGGCAGCATTACCAAACAGTTCACGGCCGCGGCCATTATGAAACTCGAAAGCCAGGGCAAATTGCTGCTCGACGATCCGCTGTCGAAGTATTTTCCCGGCGCTCCTGCCGACAAGGCGCCTGTCACCATACACCAATTGCTTACGCATAGTGCAGGTTTTCCGGGCGCCATCGGCGATGATTATGAAAACGTGGATGCTGCCGCGTTTGCACGGCTCGCCTTAGGGGAACCGCTGATGAACCCGCCCGGAAAAACGTACGAGTACTCCAATGTCGGTTACAGCTTGCTCGGCATCATCGTGGAAAAAGTGAGCGGCACGGGTTATGAACAATTCCTGCGCGAACAACTTTGGCTACCGGCCGGCATGACCCGCACGGGTTATTTACTTCCTAAATTCGACAAGAGTGCGCTCGCCGTCGGCTATCGCAACGGCCAGCGCTGGGGCGCCGCCCTCGACCGTCCCTGGCTGCCCGACGGCCCGGGCTGGCATCTGCGGGCCAACGGCGGCGTGTTGTCCACCGCGGGCGACATGTACCGCTGGTACCTGGCGCTGGCCAATAACACTGTTTTGCCCAAAACGGCCACCGATAAAATGTTTACCCCGCACATTGCCGAAGGGCCGGACGCACAAAGCTTTTACGGCTACGGCTGGGTGGTGCAGGAATTGGACGGCCAACGCGCTATCTGGCACAACGGGGGCAACGGCGTTTACAACGCTTTCATGGGTTTCGAGCCGGCTACCGGGGCGTGCATCGTGGTGTCGAGCAATTCGAACAACAAAATTTCCGACGAACTGGCCCTGCAATTACATGCCATTCTCAAGGGCAAAGACCCCGCCCGCATCGTCCTGCAAGGGCCCGGCGAGGCGGATTACCGCGATAATCCGGTTACAGAGGCCATTCACCGGGTTATTTTGGAAAAGGGCGCCGCCTATTTTACCCAAAACAGCCGGAAAGTACTCGAAGACGCCGGTTTCGATTTTGACAACGACATGCAACTGCTCGGCGTCGGCGAGCGGTTGGAGGAAGCGGAAAAATGGGAAGAGGGCATCGCCTTATTCGATACCTACACGCAACTGTTTCCCCGCATCGTGGTGGCCTGGAACCGCCTCGGCAAATGCCGGGAGGCCAAAGGCGACAAAGCGGGCGCGCGGGCTGCGTGGGAAAAATCGGTGGCGCTCAGGCCGAATAACAACCCGGCAGCGCAGTGGCTGAAGCGCCTGGAGTGAGGAATGCTGCCAGCACCGTTTGTGACCAGTCTCTACAGGGCTCCGGTCACAGACGGTGCTGTATTAGTCAACATAAGATTTATTCCACCCCCTGTAGCCCATTACCCATGCCGCTATTCCCAAAATACCGAACATCACCTTTTGCACCGCATAAGGCGGCTTTGTCAGCCGGAATACATGGGAAAAGCGGTTCATCAGCACGGCCGATTGCAGGAGCTTGGGTTTGCCTTTGGCGCTCATTTTACCGTCGTTGGCCAACCCCGTGGCAATCTCCATAAAATACTCCGTGTCCAACGCCGGCCGCACTTTCCAGTTGACGACGGTTTTTTGATCCGTGTGGTTCCACATGGAATGTACCTGGTTTCGCGGAATGTGCAGCGTGTCGCCCTGCCGCAGGATGCGCAGCCGACCGTCGATCCGAACCGTCATTTCGCCGGTCAGGATGATAAAATCTTCTTCCTGATACGGATGATAATGCGGCGGCGGTTTGTGCGAACGGGCCGGGTAAGTGGTTTCCATTTCCAGCAATTGCCCGTTGGTGTCTTTGGCCGTTTGGAGAAACCTGGTTTCGATGCCGGTTTTTGTGTTGAGTATTGTTTTGCCGAGGTATGCCATAACGACGGGTAGTTAATTCATTTTTAAATGTTGTTACTTTGCAAGCAATACGTAAGACGCAGGCAGAACAGCTCCCGGACGCACTCATCAGGTATTATGGATTCAAATAAAACAATAACGGAGCAACAAAAGGCATTTGCCAAAATGCTGGAAAAAGCGATGAAAGACTCGCTGAAAGGCGTGGATAAGGCGCGGGCTGCTCTGGAAAAAGAGCGCCGCGCGGTGGCCAAAGAACTGGAAGCCGCTCAAAAAGCCCGCAAAAAAGCAGGGCAGGAGGGTGAAAAAATAGCCCGGGAATACTTTGAAACACAACGCACACAACTCATCGAATCGACCCGGACGGAACTGCTGCGCGACCTGGCGCGTATGCACCTCGAAGCAGGAAAATCTGCGGACGAGATTTGCCAATGGTTAAACGTGAAAAAAGATTTTGTTGAGCGTATCGCGGAACTGATTGACCGCGTCGCGAATTACTACCAGGCCAAAGCGCAAAAAACGCGCACAAAACCGGACTACTTCCCCCGCCTGCATTACACCTCACTGGGGCGGGGCGGCTATGTGCGTTTTGAAAACAACCTGACTTCCTTCGATATGTGGTGGGAGTTTGGCGGCGGCAACGCGCTGGCACTCATCGACATTCCTTCGGAGCAAAACTGGGAAGCCACGACGAAAATTCCGCTTGCGCAACGCGAGGAAACGCTTCGGTTCATTGCAGAACAGGTAATCCAGGACCAGGCCTCGGGCCGCGGCACATATACCTGGGACGACCGTACGCTGACGATTTACCAGCCATAGATATTCTACCCCGCTTTCGGCATCCTTTTCCTGGGGGGCATGTTCCTGTTCGGGAAAATACACTGGCAATAGTACCTGTCGGAGGACAACTGCCGAACAGGCTGCACGCCATTTACTGCAAAAGACTCAATAAAAACGTTGTCCACACATCCGGCCTTTGCCCGGATGCGCTGTGGCTGCACCTTTGCGCCGTTGAAACCAGGGTTGGCCAACCCGATCATCCCCGCACTACTCAACGGTAAATTTCACCGAACATGAAAAAAATCAATTTGCTGCCGGTATTACTGCCGGTTATCCTGCCCGTATGCCTGGCTGCGCAAAGTATGACGCTTCTGGTCGTGGGCGCCTCGGGAGGCGGCGTCACAACCGCCGTAGGGACGCTTCACTGGACGGTTGGCGAAACAGCCGTTGCCGGCCGCCCGGCTTCCGGCCTCTACTGGGGCGAAGGCTTCCAGCAGGTATGGGTGGCGTCGCTCGTGTCCACCGGCGATCCCGGCGATGCGCAGGCCGTCTCACTGACCGCTTACCCTAACCCCGCCGCCCAATACCTCAACGTCGAAACCGATATGCCCGGTTTGCAGGCGCAAATGTTCGATCTGGCGGGCCGGCCCGTAACCGATCTCATTCAGGTAAACGGTTTTGCCCGGTTTGTTCTCGGCGCCTTGCCGGCTGGTTTTTACCTCCTGTGTGCCTTCGATGAAAACGGACGCCTCGCCGGTGTGGCCAAAATCCAACACATTCAATAACTCTCCCCTTTCCTGCTATTCAGCTAAGCTATGAAAAAAACAATTTTCCTCGCTCTGGTTCTCCTGAGCGGCCTCTTCCTCCATGCCCAAACGGGCGCCCCTGCAGGTTTCAACTACCAGGCGTTGCCGCGCAAATCCGACGGCTCCATATTTGCCCCCGGCAGTACCCTGAAACTCCGCTTCCAAATCCGGGAGAACAGCGCCGACGGCCTGCTGCGTTTCGCTGAAACCCAGACGCTGACCGTCAACCAGCAGGGCGCCGTCGGCGCCATCATAGGAGCCGGTAATGCCGTGAGCGGGCAGCCCCACGATATGAGTGGCATAAACTGGGGTCTTGCTGCCCACTTTCTCGCTGTATCGGTGGATGCCAACGGCAACGGCGCTTTCGAGGCGAATGAAAATTTCGGCGCTTCGCAACTGATGTCAGTGCCGTATGCCCTGTATGCCGCCGAGTCGGGCAGCAGTTTGCCTGGGCAGGAAGGACCGCAGGGGCCGAAGGGTGATAAAGGCGATCCGGGTCCGCAGGGCCCGCAAGGCGAAAAGGGCGATACCGGCGACCCCGGCCCCGGCGGTGTTGGCGGCAGCGGCGCTGCAGGTTATCTGCCGAGGTTTTTCGACCCCACTACGCTGACCAATTCGGCCATATTCGAGCAAAATGGTAAGGTGGGCATCGGCACCACCGATATGGGACTCAGCAAACTCCGGGTGGCCGGCAATGTCGGCCTCGATGGGAAAATATACTTCGGCGATGCGGCACAATTGTTTGGAAACGCCAACGAACTGATCCTGCATTACGGCCAAAGTTTCCGGCCCTGGGGGAACGACGTTTCCCTCGGAAATACCAACTACCGCTGGCGCCTGTATGCTTCCAGTATCATTTCGGATGGTTCCATCGACTTTGGTTCAGGCAGGATCATCGGTCCGAGTTCGGGTTTTACCATCGTATGCAACGCTCATTTTAATCCCGCCTACGACAATACCCGCCAACTGGGCGCCTCCTCGAACCGCTGGATGAGCGTCTGGGCCGTCGATGGTTCCATCAACACCTCCGATGCGCGCCTCAAACGCGATATCCAGCCACTTGCCTACGGCCTGAACGACCTGATGAAACTCCGGCCGGTCAGCTATTTCTGGAAAGACGGCCAGGAAGGCGACAAACGCCGCATCGGTTTTATTGCACAGGAGCTGCAAACCGTATTACCCGAAGTGGTGCGCGACCGCGAATGGGCGCCGGCTGAAAAAGACGGCGGTACCGGCGCGTGGAAACCCACCGAACGGCTCGGCGTGGCCTACAGCGAGATCATCCCCGTGACAGTGGCGGCCATTCAGGAACAACAGGTTCAAATTGAAGCCCTAAAAACGGAAAACGAGATTCTAAAGGCAAAAAACATCGACATGGACGCCCGGCTCAAAGCCATTGAAGCAGCGCTTTTCAGGAACGGCAACAGCCCGAAAAGGCCGGACAGTAAAACCAATTTTGGAGATTAATTCC
>CALEYM010000256.1 GCA_937926185.1 uncultured Bacteroidota bacterium
CAGGATCAGCCGGGACAGACCAGTTGCACGGATTGTCCGCCAGGCTCGTTCAGCAATACGACAGGCTCGGCAGCGTGCCAGAGTTGCGCGGCCGGCTCCTACCAGGATCAGCCGGGACAGACCAGTTGCACGGATTGTCCGCCGGGCTCGTTCAGCAATACGACAGGCTCGGCAGCCTGCCAGAATTGCCTGGCCGGCTCCTACCAGGATCAGTCCGGACAAACCGGTTGCATCGACTGCCCGCCCGGCAAATTCAGCAACGTGACCGGCGCGGCAGCCTGCCAAAACTGCGGAATAAACACTTACAGCGCCGGCAGCGGCGCTACCGAATGTCTGTCCTGCGGCATCGGTTATTACAGCGCGGCGGGGTCTGCCGCTTGTTCGGAGTGTAACCTAACCTTTACGGCCACGCCAACGGATGAGACCTGCGCCGGCGCAATGGACGGTCAAATCGCGATTACCAATATAACAGGCGGAACGGCGCCGTTTATGTATTCCATCGATAACGGCGCGAATTACGGGGCCTCTTCTACTTTTACCGGCCTGGGCGCCGGTACCTACCAGGTACGCGTCAAAGACTTTTACGATTGTGAAAGCGACGCGGAGAGCGTCGATATCGACAGCGACGTGTGCCCCCTGGAATTCCGCGGAACCATTCTGTGGGAGCACGACGATGCCAGCGGCGTAAAAGACGCTACCGTCAACCTTACCGGCGCCGGTACCGGCAACGACCTCACAGATATGAATGGCGATTACCTGATCAGCGTAACGCCGGTAAACGGCGATTACACGCTTACGCCGGTTAAGAACATCAACAAACTCAATGGCCTGAGCGTGGCCGACGCTATTGCTATCCAGCAACACCTGACCAATATCACCCCCATCACCGACCCCTACAAAATGGTAGCGGCTGATGTGAACAAAAGCAATTCCATCACCACCTTCGATGCCGTGCTGATAAAACAAGTGCTGTTGAACAATCCGGGCGCCAACAATATTTTCAACACTTCCTGGCGTTTCGTGCCGGCTTCCTGGTCGCTTTCAAACCCACCATGGGGTTTTCCCGAACAAATTGCTTTGACGGGCGTAAACAGCAATCAGACCGGCCAGGATTTCATTGGTATCAAACTCGGCGACCTGGTGGCAAACTACGCCGACCCGGCCAGTTTCGGCGGCGGTAATGCCGGCCCTGACCCCTTCGAATGGCTGATCGATGACCAGGTACTGGAAACATCCGGCCCCATGTCCGTGCTGTTTGCCGCGGGCGCTTTCGACAACCTGGCCGGCTTGCAATGCGCTTTCCGCTTCGATACGACCCGCCTGCGTTTCGACAGCCTGACCATACTGCCGGCCATACCATTTACGATTGATGATTTCGGTTTGGGCGAAACGGGCTCGGGCGAAATTCGACTGGCCTGGTCCACCGCGCAAAGCGTAGACCTCAATCCCGGTGACGAGTCGTTCCGGCTGTATTTTACCATTCTGCAACCCGGCGGCCTGCTCAGCAGCGCGCTGACGCTCGCCGACAGCCTGCTGCCGGGAATTGCCGTAAACAGCGATTTTGAAGAAACGACGGTAAAACTGACTTACGATGATGCCAGCAGCGTGAATGATCCAACCGCTACCGCTTTCCCGCGCCTGCTTCAAAACCGGCCCAATCCGTTCAGCAAATCAACCACCATCGGTTTTGTGCTGCCAGCCTCCTGCGAGGCGCGCCTGCGCGTGACCGACGTGAACGGGCGGGAAGTGTGGCAGACGAATAAAGCATACCCGGCAGGATACCATGAAGAAAAAATTGAATTGGACGCGGGTTCCGGCGTATTGTTCTGCGAATTGATAACGCCCTGGGGAACCGTAGGCAGAAAAATGGTGGCCGGCGGCAGCAGATGATCAGACTGTTGCTGCCAGGCAGCGCGGTATGTGCCATGCCGTCCCCATCATGGCACATACCGGATATTCGGGTTAAGTCGCAGGGAAAACCATTCGTTCGACAAGGCCAATGCGATATGTACCAAAACTGCCACCCAGATGGTGCCGGTTTGCAAGGTAACGAAACACAATACCAGGCCGAGCACAATCGCCCCGACACCTTCCGTCATACGTTTTGGCACGTGTACCAGGGCATAAATGGCGGTATTAATGGCAATGGCTGCGCCGGCGCCAAACGCGCGTTCGCAGGAAAACAGTAAAAAACCGCGGAACGTCAGCTCGTAGGCTAACAGGTAGGCCGCCCAGCTTAGTGCGCTGAAAATTAGTGTGCGCTGCCCCCACACCGGGCGGCGTATTTCAGGATACATGGTCAGGCTTTCCGGTTTGCGGGCGCCCTGATACGACAGGAATACAGCTACCGCCGACAAACCCAGCGTCCACCATAAGTCGGGCAAAGTCCATTGCCAGGCCAGGCCAAAATCCGCCGCTTTATACCCCAATCCGCCAAAAAAAACCAGCGCCGGAATGATCCCGTAACCAATAACGCCCACGAGGCGCTGGAGGTAAATCTTGCTCTCCTGCGCCTGTTCGGCGCCCAGCCGGTCAGTCATCCGGGAGACAAGAAACACATTGTTTACCACCGCCCAAAAAACGATAAATCCGAGGGTAACCAGCGTGATGGCGAGGGCGGCGTCAAAATGAAGTATGGACGGGAAGTAGTGATCAAACATATCATAAGCAAACTTTGGCAGGCAAATATTCAACCCTTCCGGCAACGGATACCAACCTTATGTTCGAATTTAATGCAGGTGGCATCCGTTAGTCCTTCGTTGGGCTGGCAAAAGAAATTGACGAGGTGCTTCGCATGCGCTTTTTCAATTCCTTCCAGGGAGGCAATACGATTGTAATTGCAGTAGAGCGTATGCAGGCGGGTGAGCGGTTTCAGCGGTTTGAGCGAAGTAATTTCGTTGACGTTGATGTACAGTTCATTCAGGTTTGTCAGCCCTTCCAGTCCTTCCAGCGACCGGATACGGTTATTGTTCAGGAAAAGCGATTGGAGTTGCGGAAGTTCCGCCACCATGAGCAAATCGGCAACCCGGTGGAAGATCACCACCAGGATCTGCAGTTTTTTTAAGGAAAGCAGCCCCGAAAAATCGCTTAATTCGAAACTCATGTTGGGGAAAGGCGCCGTGGGGCCTGCAAACCGCAGGGCCGGTGCATGATGTACGCTGTGTATGACTTCCACCGGTATCTCTGCTTCATCCGACCGCCTCAGGCACACTTCGTTGTAGGCTTTTTTCCATTGCGGCGATAAATCGTTCCACCATTTATGATAAAAATTCAATTGTTCAGGCGTGGGGGCGGGAATAAGCGGTTGCTCCATCGTATGCGTCATGGTAAACTGAAAACGGATCGCAAATATCAAAGATACCGGTAATTTTACGATCGCCGGAACAATTAATAAAAACCGGATACGATACAAGCGATGATTCGCAAAACAGAACAAATTCAACGGCTCAGTGCATTCATCCGCTCCATCGGTATCGGTGTGGCGGAGGGGCC
>CALEYM010000257.1 GCA_937926185.1 uncultured Bacteroidota bacterium
ACGTGGGTGCTCAACGACTCATTCTACAAACGTTGGGCCTCTCCGAGGCCTTAATACTACTTTGTCACTTTAAGAAAAGCGCTGTCGCCAAGCCCGGCTTTCGTGTCATGCCGTAGGCATCTGCCCAAGTTTAGAACTCGATTTTTCATAAAAAAGAGAAAATTTTCTCGTTTAAATGCAAATTTGTGCTTTGCACCAGGGCATCGTTGTATCAATACTGATAATACACCGTCAGCGGCCCGCCTTCCCCGTTCGTCGTCTGGCTCGCCGGTAAGCCTTGTTCGTTGTACGTGTAGCTGTAGGTGGTTACTTTTTTCGTCTGCGCAATGGCCAGGATGACCGTCTTTTTGCGGGGGTTGTTGATTTGCCACCTGACCTGAGGCAGGTATGGCGTACGCAACATCCAGCTCGTTGGGTTAATTTTATCGTCAAAATCGCTGTACAGTACCGTTTCCTGGAGTACGAACGCATTTCCGGAGGCCGTTTTGGCGTAAGTGTCCACCCTGTTCAGGTTGCCCCGGTCGTCATAACCGAATACCGATTTAAGAAAGGTCGTTGCGCCGGTCGTTGGGCTGGTGAAGCGGCGGATTTCCTGCGTAATACGCCGGTTACCGATGGAATAGTTCACTTCCTCCGTCACGGCGCCTGTTGCCGGTATGACCTTGCGGACTTTTTCTATCCACCCGCCCTGATACTGGTACTGCATGACCGGCCCGTCAGGGGAAGTGATTTCTGTAAGCCTGCCCTGGGCGTCGTACTGAAAGTCAGAAATGAACTTCTTAATTTTGGTAGGATCGCCCTGTACAAACTGCCATTGCGAATACCGTTGCGCCACCTGACCGTTTTTGTTATAAGTGAGCTGCACATAGTCATTTGCCGACCAGGTAAGGTTTTTTACCAAGGCGTTGGCCGGCAGCGGGTTGGGCCAGTGGTATTGCAAGGGGAGCGCGGCCTCCAGGCTTCTGCCAGGCTCCAGGGCCTGATGCCGGCTGGTATCCGCGCCGTTTTGCAGAATGGCGGCCGCGGGAAGTTCTTCCAATTGCTCAGGCGAACAGGCAACAAATAACAGTGCGAGGGCGGCGATGCCCGGAATCGAAAAGAAATTTTGCTTTTTCATCGTGTTTACCGTTGGGTGTTTTTGAATGCGTGAATGGCGTATAACTGCGACAAAGGTGCCGGCGGGCAGCCTGCCCGGTCAAAAATGGTTGGATGAATGCCCGAAAGCGGAAGATGGATGGGGAATTCCGGCCGATGGAACCGGCTGTTTCACTGCGCCGCGAAGATCAGCCAGGCATTTATCGCCAGGTAAAGCGTCACGATGCCAATATACGCCCGCCGGTCGAAGCGGGCCGAAGTGATCTCCTTGCCGTTTTTCCATATTCGAAGGGAAATGACGGACAGCACGATGCAAAGCAGGAGGAAAAGATAGGTGAGAATGTGCAGTTTGTCCACCAGGGTAAAGGTGGTGGACTGCGGCAGGATGGAATCGACGATGTATTTGTTGCCCACCGCGGCAAACAGGCCGCCGACCGAGAGCCCGAAACGCGGGTCGACCTCGATGGGGTCGATGAAAAAGACGAGTGAAGAGATAAAAAACGCCACGTACAACCCCGTAAACAGGGAGAAAAACAAGCCCCAGCTCTGGCGCCGGATAAAAATTTGCAGCGTGGCGCGCGGGTATTCGCTGCCTTCCGCGAGCGTGGGGTCGCCGTAGGTGGTGGCGTATTTTTTTGTGCCGGCGCTGATCTTAAAACTGTCGATGATCCAGTTGGTCAGTTGCAGGTTGGGGTCGAGTTTGGTGTTTTCCCGGTCGGCCACGTACACCATCGACTCCACGTCCAGGTTGCTTTCTTCCAGTTCGATGCTCATCACCTGTTCGTCGAAGGGGAAACGCCGGATATCCCAGTCTTTTTTGATCACCGCCTCCACTTTTTTGCCAGCCCACACGATGCCGTCTTTTTGTTCCGTGAAATCGAGGCCGGTTTCCAGCGATTTGGCATTCGGCGCCTCCAGCGTTTCCAGCGGCTTGAGTTCGGGATTCCGGTAGTTGAACCACACCCAGAACTGGACGGAAAAACTTTGCTCGCTGAGATTGATATCGTAGATGTCGTTGATAAAAGCGCCGATTTTGACGGTGTCGGGTTTTAAGTTTGAAGTTCCGGGTTCGAAGTTCGAAGCCGGAGTGCCGGTGTCGGGTTGAGCATCAATTGGATTAAAAACAGCGCATAGCAGCAAAAAAATGAGTGAAATTTTCCAAAAGGCGGGCGTAAAACGTATCATTAACCGGGATTGATTAGTGTATAAATGACTTCTTTTTCACCGT
>CALEYM010000258.1 GCA_937926185.1 uncultured Bacteroidota bacterium
GGGCCCAATTCCACTGCATTATAGTTCCGTTCCACGAAAGGTATCATTCGGACAAAAAGGGCATTCTTAGCTCTTTCGGTGAGTTCTGAAGGTTCCATACCTACGCTTCGGATCAAAAAATCTTTCCACTCCTCCAAGTTGAAATACTGCCGGCCTTTGTAGAGTATTTCCAATACGTTGCGTTGCGAGAGTTGGATCGGGCGGATGTTGGCAATGCCAAAAGGCCGCCCGTTGTTTTCCTGTGCGATGGCGCCGTCATACGCCAGTTCAATTTCTGCGTAAAATCCGCCGGTAAGCATCCGGTCGTTTTCGCTGACCATCTCGGGCGAAATACGAACGGTATTAAGCATCAAACTGGGAAGTGTCGCCACATAGCTGTCGGTTTTCGCATCCAGTTTAGCCGTAATAATATCGATCAATTTGATAGATCCTTTCTCCCGGGCTCTTGACTTAAAATATTCTTCTTCACCCGGTCGAACGGTCCTGTCCTGCAATTGACGTTTCACGATTTCCAGGCCTTCCTGTATTTCCTGTTCGTCGGTGGTGGCGCAATAACGCCCGAGTAAAAACTCTATGACGTAAGTGGGCACCGGATAGGTTTTGCGAAACTGCTCCAGCAAATCCTTCCGCACGATATAGCCCTCGAAGGCTTTGGCGGCTATATGATCTATTTTATCCAGGTTCATCATAACCGGTTTGTTTATCCCCCGACCAAGGTGGGTTTTTTGTCAAGAATTCTACCGTTTGTATCCAGCAATACCACTGTTGCCGAGGAGCCTTCCGCACTGTCGTCCACCAGGAGACTGATTTTGTTGTCCAGCAAGGGTTTGTTTTTGGTGAGTACGATGGAGGTGGCGTCCTCGTTGTATTTCGTCCGGATATCCACGTGATAACCATCGGGTGCATCCATTGTTTCGACGCGGCAGTTCAAGTTAACCCACCTTACCGTCGCAATCTTAGCCGCGGTATTTGATCCACGGGGGTTGTACACGTCCAGCACCGGCACAAGGCACTCCTGGAGAGAGATGCCACCGTGCGCATATTCTTCGTTCCGTTTAAAAAAGGAAATACTGGGCGCATAAGCGATGTAGATTGCCGAATTCCAACGCCAGGGCAGGTGCAGTAAATCCGTTTTAGCGCCTTCTTTGATCAGCGCGCAACGCCCCCAGCGGGTTTCGGTCAGGTCTTTGTTCAGTTCCTGCTTGGGCAAACCACCCGGCAACAACAGCCAGCCGTGGTCGGTGACGATTTGGATACGCTTGATCCCTTGCTCAAACGCGGAGGAAATGGTTTCCAGCAACTGATCAAAGAGTTCATCTATACGCCGTACCATTCCTGCCTGCTCGGTATGGCCTTTGGTGTCGATGTCACCGATCTCCTGCCAGTGGCGCCTGCCGGGTTGGATATCAGCCGAGCCACCGATAAATACAAAACCCTGCTCCGCCAGCGCATTTCGAAAGGCTGTCGTCAGCAAGTCCTTGCCGTTTTGAAGTTGTGGACGAAACTCATTGCAGGTGCTGGTTTCTGACACCGCCCCCAACAAGGGCGAGACGGCCGGTTTGGCGGTAGGTGTCAGGGAGGGCAAAGCCGACCACCCGGCTGATATGCTGACTTTGTAGCCCCCATTAGCCAGGCGGTCCAGAAATTCCATGCCCAGTTCATAGCGCAGGGCATCCACGAACAGGATAAATTCCTGCTCGTCCCCGGATGTTGGTTTGCCGCTGAATGGGGTAGCATCTTTTGCCACCAAAACCTGAAATTTTTGTGTAAGTTGCTCCAGCCAGGGTTTATAGATGTTTCTAATCACACCGGTGACCGCCAATTTATCCTTTTCTGTTTTTACCGATGCCAGGGCCCGGCGCATAGCCTGGTCGGTTTGGTAGCCTTGCGTTACATAATATTCCTGTATGCCTTTTATATCCGACGCCGGGAAAGCTTCAGTAGCCACTTCTGCCATGCCAATCAGGTGTAAAAGTGCCGCGGCTAACGGCGCCTGGCCCAGTTCCGCCCACACCCACTTCCGGCGCTGGCCGTGTTGTTGCTCCAATGCGACCAGCATTTTTAAACCATCTTTAGGTTGAAGTGTGGCTACATGCTCCAGGCCGGCACGCAAGGCTGCTTCTTCCGCTTCGTTGACCTGCGGCCAGCTTTCTGCCGGGTAAGCGAACATACCGGAACCCAGGTCGGCGGGTTTAGCTAAACGGAGCAGCTCGGCCACTTCCGGGTATTTACCCGGTGCATTGGCGTAGTGCTGCCAGACCTGTTTCCAGTTGTTCCGCTGCGCGCCAAGCATCTCGGCGATAGCCCGGACGTTTTTTACATCAGGTTCAAAACCGAAACGCGAGCGGCAAATACCGGCAAAAACATCCGCTTGTTCCTTCGACAAGGATTGAGTGAATTTATCACCCTGGCATAACCACTTTAAAATGCCGGGTAATACGTTTGGGAACAACAATCCGTGCAAAAAATGGGCATCGACCAACGTATCCGGGAATTGGATTTCAGTATCCCGAAAAATAACCGGCAATGCTTTTATCAGGGCTTCTTTGGTCGGGTTATCCTGGGCAACCCGGAGCCCCAGGCCAAATTGTTGATTTTCCAGGAGCGCCAGTACCGTCCACTCGCGGCCGTTTGCCTGGGTAAATACGGTGCCCGTGTACTGATACTCCATTAAGGGCTGTAATCCTATACCAGAATGAGCAAAATTTTTAACATCGTTTTTGCTGTAGCCGGGTAAATATATAACAGGCGTCGTTTCGATAGACCAGCCGACCGATTCAGGTAGTTCGCGCGCGACCATACATTTGATCCAGATAACGGGCCCGCTCCGTTTATCCGGCTGATAATCGCCCAGCACCAGTAAAGCGGGAAGCCGTTCCTGCAAGATAGGGATCACTGCCTCCCACTGCCGTTCGGGATCGGGCCAAAGGATGACCTCGGGGCGGACCATCGTCTGGCTATTGTGTTGGGCGGCCTTCTGCAGGCAGTCAATTAGTTTATCATGGAGTGATTGCTTCATTACTCTTTTCTTTGAATTCAAGTGCGCATAGGTATTCCATAAACGGATTTATAAACGCCTTATGCAAATATCCTCCATTTTCATATTCCCTATTAATAATGTCAATTTTTGCTACGACGCAGTGACTTGATAGCCGTGCGTTATTGTAACAGCCAGACTTGGGTACAAATCGGTTACCGGGTTCGTTCAGTGGGTATAATAAGAAGCCGTATTGTGCCTTCCAGTGATCATTGTACACAAACACCTGCTTCAAATCATCATCCGACGGCACAAATCCTTCCGGCGTTTTCCACTTGGTGTCGATCACGATATTTTTGCCTTGTGGATTGGTCAATACAATATCCGGTTTGATTATTTTTTTCTGACCGGCCTCTTTCAATTCCCAAAAAACGGCCCTGGCTTGCTGCTGTATGCGCCAGCCCGGTGGTAGCGCCACGCGTAGCCTACGGTAGAAATATTCCTCCCATAATTCGTTCATATCGAATAAAATAGCCAACACGTGGTTATGCCCCCCCCGGATATCCGGCCGGTAATTGAGCAGCAGCATCGCCGCTATTTCGATGGCCTCTTTGTACCGTTCGGTTTTGCGGTCGAAAACGAGTTTTTGAAAAGTGGCAGCCTCCACCTTAATATCGCTTATCTCTGGAAAATCAAGCAGCAAACGCGATAGTTTATCCCGGATGGCAGGGCTAACCGTAAAAGATGGGAT
>CALEYM010000259.1 GCA_937926185.1 uncultured Bacteroidota bacterium
CGGGAAGTCGGTTATTTTAAAATGTTCCGGAATGACGTGTTTGATGTCGCGCAGGCATTGTACTAAAGCGTCTGTAATTTGATTGGTCGTTAAGTCCTTATTTTCAGCGGATACTTTTCCGACAAGGTCTTCCCGTTTCAAATTGGCCCAACGATTTTGCAAATTGTACAAGTCATTCCGCTTATCTTGCATCTGCTGGAGAAAACCGGCGAGTTTATCCAATGCCAGGTCGAGTTGACCCTCGGCAATAAGATCTTCGATACGCAGCGCGCTGAGCATTTCCTGTTCGGCAACAGATAATTCGGCGGTTTCATTGACCGGGTTTTGAATGGCGGATGGTTCGGGCATGGCGAGTGGATTTGAATTTTAAAACCCAAATATATGGGTCATTGAGCATCATTAGGCGCCTGATGACGCCCAATGGCCTTGTCTTTGTTTAAAAACGATGAAATACTTTTGACTATGCCCAATCGCAGACAATTCATCAAACAATCTACCCTGATCGGCCTGGGCGCATTGACCTCCGCCCCCTTATTTTCGTACCGGGGCAGGCCCAACGACAAAATCATTGTGGGCGTTGCCGGCGTCAACAGCCGCGGGGCGTTTCTGGCGCAGGCCTTCGCCAAACTGCCCAACGTGGAAGTCGGATACATCTGCGATGTGGATCACAACGTATTGGATAAAAACACCGGCGCTGTTGAAAAGATAAGCGGTAAAAAGCCTAAAGGCCATGCGGACATCCGTAAAATGCTCGAAGAGAAGGATTTGGATGCCCTCGTCATTGCCATGCCCGATCACTGGCACGCCCCCGCGGCCCTGATGGGCGTACAGGCGGGTAAACACGTGTACTTAGAAAAACCTTGCTCGCACAACCCGGCCGAGGGAGAAATGCTGGTTCAGGCTGCACAAAAATACGGGCGCCTGATCCAGATGGGCAATCAGCGCCGCTCCTTTCCGAAGGTGATCGAGGCCATCCGGCTGCTGCGGCAGGGCGCCATTGGAAGGGTATATTTTGCCAAAGGCTGGTATGCCAACTCGCGCAAACCCATCGGCGCCGGGAAAGCGGTTCCGCCCCCGGCCCACCTGGATTTCGACCTGTGGCAAGGGCCCGCGCCACGCCGCGCCTATAAGGATAACCTGGTGCACTACAACTGGCATTGGTTCTGGCACTGGGGCACCGGCGAAGCGCTCAACAACGGCACCCATGAAATTGACGTGATGCGCTGGGGCCTGGGCGTGGATTATCCCGTCAAAGTTGTTTCCGCCGGCGGGCGCTTCGCTTACCAGGACGATTGGGAAACGCCTGACACCCAAACGATTACTTTTGAGTTCCCGAACAACGTCGCCATGTTGTGGGAGGGGCGCAGTTGCAACGGACTTTTTT
This sequence comes from uncultured Bacteroidota bacterium, assembly GCA_937926185.1. Taxonomy (GTDB): domain Bacteria; phylum Bacteroidota; class Bacteroidia; order Chitinophagales; family Saprospiraceae; genus M3007. The sequence continues at coordinate 1,385 of CALEYM010000259.1, forward strand.
CGGAAGGCAGCAGCCGGGGCGTGATTTTTTACGGCGAATCCGGTTCTCTGGTGTACAACGGCGGCGACGACTTCAAAATTTTCGACCTCGACAATAAACTCATAAAGGAAGTAAAATCCGATTTTGAAGCGGTGGAAGGCACCAATACCGTCAGCATGGGCGAACAATTGGACAACCTGCACCTGGGCAATTTCCTGGAGACCATTCGCGGTACTGCGAAACTGACGTCCCCCATCACCGAGGGGCACAAATCCACCCTGCTGCCCCAGTTGGGCAATATCGCTTTTCGTACCGGCAGGGCGCTGCAGTGCAACCCCGCCAACGGTCATATACTCCGCGACAAACAGGCGATGAAATTTTGGGCGCGCGAGTATGAAAAAGGTTGGGAAATGCGACTATAGTTACCGGCCCAAATAAGCCGAATACATCCAAACCAGTTTTTCCTGCTCCCGGATATAATCGCTCATCAGGGCGTTGGTGCCCTCGTCTCCGGTTTCGGACGCCAAGTTGAGCAGCTCGCGTTGCAGGGAAATGATGGCGCGGAAAGAATTCAAAATATTTTCCACTGCCTTGATGCCGTCGGAGACCTCGGCGCTTTCCCGGATTTCGGACACCTGCTGATAGCTCGAATACCGGTGTTCCGGCGCGGCGCCCAAAGTGAGAATACGTTCGGCAATTTCGTCGATTTTGAGCAGCAGGTTATTGTACAACTCCTCGAATTTCAGGTGCAGCTCGAAGAATTTTTCGCCTTTAATATTCCAGTGGTATCCGCGGGTGTTTTGATAAAAAAGTGAGTAGTTGGCTAATAATGCGTTTAGCTTTTGCGCCAACTGGCGGGATTTTGCTTCGTCCAGTCCGATTCGATTCATTTTAATATCAGTCATATTTTATTGTTTTTTGCAAAAATAAGATAAATGAAGGACTGAAT
>CALEYM010000260.1 GCA_937926185.1 uncultured Bacteroidota bacterium
AGTGATCTCCAATACTCATCACTCATCGCTCATCACTCATCACTCAATAATTATCCGTTAAACAGTTTTTCAAGGGTGATGCCGCGTTGGCGGGCTACTTCGGCCGGGCTGCGCAGACTGGCGAGCGCCGCGATAGTGGCTTTTACCACGTTGTGCGGGTTCGAGGAGCCTTGCGATTTGGCCAGCACGTCCTGTACGCCGGCCATTTCGAGCACGGCGCGCATGGCGCCGCCGGCAATTACGCCGGTACCGTGAGCAGCCGGTTTGATCAGTACGCGTCCGGCGTCATATTTGCCATGCGCTTCGTGGGGAATGGTTCCATTGAGCAGCGGCACGCGAATGAGGTTTTTTTCGGCGTCTTTGACGGCTTTACCAATGGCTTCCGAAACCTCGCGGGCTTTGCCCAGGCCGTGGCCGATGGTGCCTTTGCTGTCGCCCACCACTACCACGGCGGCGAAACTGAAGGTACGACCGCCCTTGGTCACTTTAGCCACCCGGTTGAGGGACACCAGTTTCTCCTTCAATTCGGAGGTTTCGGCAGGTTTTACTTTATCTGTTTCTTGCTTTGCCATTTTTCAATGTATAAGTCTTATCAGTGTTTTAGTGTTTGGGTGTTTTAGTACTAAAACACTAAAACACTAAAACACTTTAATTTTTTTAAAACTTCAATCCGCCTTCGCGGGCGCCTTCGGCCAGGGCTTTCACGCGGCCATGGTACAGGTAGCCGCCGCGGTCGAACACCACTGTTTCAATGCCGGCAGATTTTGCTTTTTCGGCGATGAGTTGTCCTACCGCTTTGGCCTGCTCCGTTTTATTGCCGGAAGTCTTGCCGTTTTCGGTAGAGCTGGCCGCCGCCAACGTATGTCCTTTGCTATCGTCGATGATCTGGCAATAGATAGATTTGTTCGAGCGGAAAACGCTCAGGCGCGGGCGTTCGGGCGTGCCGCTTATTTTTTTGCGCACGCGCAGGTGAACGCGCTGTCTGCTTTGTTGTTTGGTACGCTTCATTGTTTTTATCTTTTTAGCCTCGATTTCCGACCGAAGCTTATCGATTTATTTCTTCGAACCGGCAGTCTTACCGGCTTTGCGGCGGATTATTTCGCCTTTGTAGATGATACCTTTTCCTTTATAGGGCTCCGGTTTGCGGAAGGAGCGGATTTTGGCGCACACCTGTCCGAGCAACTCTTTGTCGATACCCTCCAGGCGGATGAATGGCGGCGAGCCTTTTTCCATACCCGTGGTCACTTTGATCTCCTGGGGGATGGAGAAAACAATGGGGTGCGAGTAGCCGATACTGAACGTCACGAGATTGCCCTGGTTTTCCACACGGAAGCCCACGCCAATGATCTCCATTTCGCGGGTGTAGCCTTCGCTAACCCCAACGACCATATTGTTCAACAGGGCACGGTACAAACCGTGCATGGCTTTATGGCGTTTTTGCTCGGTAGGCCGGGTTACCACGACTTTACCATCTTCCATCGATACGCTGATATCCGGATCTATTTTTTGGCTCAGGGAACCTTTCGGGCCTTTCACCGTCACCGTGTTGTCGGAGGCGACCGAAATTTCAACTTTCGCCGGCAGCGAAATCGGCATTTTACCTATCCGTGACATGCTATATGCAAGTTATGAGTTATGAGTTATGAGTTATGAGTTATGGGCCATGAGCTAAGTTTAAAATAACTTATAACTCATAACTCATAACTGAATTAATATATGTAGCAGAGCAGTTCGCCGCCAACGTTTTGCTCGCGGGCCTGCTTGTCTGTCATGATTCCTTTGGAGGTGGATACGATCATTACGCCCAGGCCGTTGATGATGCGGGGGATGTCGCCGGCGCCGGCAAATTTGCGCAAACCGGGGCGGCTGACCCGTCCGAGTTCGCGGATAACCGGTTGTTTGGTAACGGGATCGTATTTCAGGGCGATTTTAATGGCGCCCTGTTTGAATTGCGCGCTGCTGTCGTCGAAAGCATACTTCAGGATATAGCCCTGGTCGTACAGGATTTCGGTCATGCGCTTTTTCAGCTTAGAGGCCGGGATTTCAACGATGCGATGGCCCGCCAGCTGTGCATTACGGATGCGGGTCAAAAAATCTGCTATCGGATCGGTGACGTGCATGCTATTGAGTGATTGAGTGATTGAGCGATTGTGTGATTACCAGGAGGCTTTCGTCACACCGGGGATTTTGCCTTCGAGGGCCATTTTGCGGAATACGACGCGGCAGATGCCAAATTTGCGCATGTAGCCTTTTGGGCGGCCGGTGAGCAGGCAGCGGTTGTGCTGGCGCACCGGGCTGGCATTGCGCGGTAATTTGTCCAATGCCTCATAATCGCCGGATTCTTTCAGCTTTTTGCGCAGATCGGCGTATTTGGCGGCCATACGGGCACGTTTGTGTTCACGGGCGATGACAGATTTCTTAGCCATTTTTTATACCTTATTTTTTGAACGGCATCCCCATTTCTTTAAGGAGCGCGTAAGCTTCAGCGTCGGTTTTTGCGGTGGTGACGAACGTGATGTCCATCCCCATGATTTTATTCACTTTGTCGATGTCGATTTCCGGGAATACGATCTGTTCGGTGATGCCGATGGTATAGTTGCCCCGGCCGTCGAAAGATTTGTCGTTCACCCCGCGAAAGTCGCGTACCCGCGGAAGGGACACGGTGATCAGGCGGTCGAGAAACTCGAACATGCGGTCGCCGCGAAGCGTAACCCGTACGCCGATCGGCATGCCTTCGCGTAGTTTGAAGTTCGACACCGAAGTACGGGCTTTGGTTGGCACCGCTTTCTGACCGGCAATGATGGTCAGTTCGTTGGCGGCGTTATCCACCAGTTTTTTATCGCCGGTGGCGTCGCCCACACCCTGGTTGATGCAAATCTTTTCGAGGCGCGGCGCCTGCATGACAGTCGTGTAGCTGAACTGTTCCATGAGCGCAGGCACGACTTCTTTCTGATATTTGTCTTTAAGACGAGGTACGTATTTCATCACTGGATGATATTACCGGATTTTTTTGAATAGCGAACCCATTCGCCGTTTTCTTCGCGCCGCCCGACCCGGGTAGCTTCGCCTGTTTTGGGGTCGACGAGGGCGAGGTTGGACACATGCACCGGGGCAGGTTGTTCGACGATGCCGCCTTCCTCGGTTTGGGATGCTTTGACGTGTTTTTTAACGATATTGATACCGTCCACCACGGCGCGCATCCGGGCGGGGATCACCTGGATAACCTCGCCGGTTTTGCCTTTGTCGTCGCCGGCGATGACCATAACCGTATCACCCTTGCGGATGTGGAGTTTGGGCTGGTGGCGTTTAGTTTGTTGCTTGGTAGCCATGTTGTGTTAATGTGATTTCAGTTAAAGCACCTCCGGTGCGAGCGAAACGATACGCATGTAATCTTTGTCGCGCAGTTCGCGGGCAACCGGACCGAAAATACGCGTTCCGCGCGGTTCGTCGGCGGCGGTAAGCAATACCACGGCGTTGTCGTCGAAACGGATGTAAGAGCCGTCGCGACGGCGAATTTCTTTGCGCGTCCGCACGATGACCGCTTTGGACACCGTGCCTTTTTTGATACCGCCCGGCGTAGCGTCTTTTACCGTGACGACGATTTTGTCGCCGATGCCGGCATACCGTTGCCGCGTACTGCCCAGCACCCGGATGCAAAGCACCTCTTTAGCGCCGGAATTGTCGGCCACGTTTAATCGAGACTCTTGCTGAATCATAATTTTTTATTTAGCTCTTTCCAGAATTTCCACCAGACGCCAGCGTTTCTTTTTGCTGAGCGGACGAGTTTCCATGATACGCACTTTATCGCCGACTTTGCAGGTGTTCTCTTCGTCGTGCGCAAAGAATTTTTTGGAGCGCTTTACGAATTTCCCGTAGATCGGGTGCATCAGCCGGCGTTCCACCAGGACAGCGATCGTTTTGTCCATTTTATTGGACACCACCACGCCTGATTTTTGTTTGCGAAGATTTCTTACTTCCATTATAAATTGAATATAATACTGTTCGAATTTAGCGTTGCCGGCGCCGGCGGGCCAGGAGTTTGGTGCGCATGGCGAGTTGGTCCGGCGTCATTTCGGCCAATTCCCGCTGGCGCACTTCCGTGTGGAAGCGCGCGATCTTGCGGCGCAAGTCGCGGATTTCCAGGGGGTTGGCGAGGCCTTTGACTGCATGATCGAATTTCATTTGTTGATATTCGTTCTCCATGCGGGCAACTTCGGCCAGCAGATCAGCGACGTCTTTATCGGCTAATTCCA
>CALEYM010000261.1 GCA_937926185.1 uncultured Bacteroidota bacterium
ATTGCTCACCAAACAAAGTTTTCTTCCCTCGCCTATGGCTGCCTACGACACCAGTAAAATCCGGAACGTGGTCCTCGTTGGACACTCCGGTTGTGGTAAAACCACTTTTGCCGAAACCATGCTCTACGAAGCTAAAGCCATCAATCGTCGCGGTTCGGTTGGAGATGGCAACACGCAGAGCGACTATACGCCGCTGGAACAACAACGCGGCCACTCTCTCTTTGCCAGCGTACTCCATTGTTCCTGGAAAGACACCAAAATCAATATTCTCGACACGCCCGGTCTCGACGATTTTGTCGGCGAGGTGGTCACGGCGCTCAAGGTAGCCGATACGGCAGTCGTCATGCTCAATGCCCGGAGTGGGGTAGAGGTAGGTACGGAATTGATCTGGGAGTACGTAGACAAGTTTGAAACGCCGTCGCTGTTTGTCGTTAATCAGCTCGACCATGAAAAGTCCGATTACGATAAAACACTGGAGCAGGCTAAAAACCGTTTTGGCAACCGTGTATTGCCCATTCAGTTTCCGGTAAATCAGGGCCCGGGCTTCAACGCCATAGTGGATGCCCTTCGCATGGTCATGTACGTTTTTCCGGCGGAAGGCGGAAAACCGGAGAAAAAACCTATCCCGGCAGAACATAAATCGCGCGCCGATGAAATGCACAACGCCCTCGTGGAAGCCGCTGCCGAGAACGACGAGGCCCTGATGGAGAAATATTTCGAAAACGGTACGCTCGATGAGGAAGACCTCGCCAAAGGCCTGAGCATCGGCCTGGCGCACCACCAGTTTTTCCCCGTCTTCTGCGCTTCGGGCCTGAAAGACATGGGTTCGGGCCGGATCATGGGTTTTATTCACGATATCTGCCCCAGCCCGGCCGACCGCCCGGCTGCCGACCTGGAAGGCGGCGGCTCCAAACCCTGCGACCCGAAAGCGCGCCCCTGCGTGTTTATTTTTAAAACCGTGAACGAACCGAAAGTAGGCAACGTCTCCTATTTCAAAGTCTATTCGGGCATTCTGAAAACCGGCGACGAACTGACCAATGCCGACAACGGCACGGTGGAGCGGTTCACCGCCTTGTATGAAAGCGAGGGCAAAAACCGCGACCAGGCGAATGAGTTACACGCCGGCGACATCGGGTGCACCGTAAAGCTCAAAAACTCGCACAGCAACCAAACCCTCAACCCGAAAGGTTCAGAGATCAAGATTGAACGCATACACTTCCCCACGCCGCGCATCCGGATGGCCGTGGTGCCGCCCAGCAAGGCCGAGGTGGAAAAAATGGCGAACGCCTTACATTCCATTCAGGAAGAAGACCCGACGCTGCTGGTGGAACAAAGCCTGGAACTGAAACAAACCATCGTGCAGGGCCAGGGCGAAATGCACCTGGAAATCGTGCGCACCAAATCGGAGCAAAATTTCGGGGTGCATATCGAATTTGAAGAGCCGCGTATCCCATACCGGGAAACCATCACGAAAGCGGCCAATCACATGTACCGCCACAAAAAACAATCGGGCGGCGCCGGCCAGTTTGCCGAGGTACACATGCGGATCGAACCTTATCACGACGGCATGCCCGCACCGCAGGGACTTACCGTGAAAAACATCGAAATAGAAGACCTGAAATGGGGCGGTAAGTTTTCCTTCTGCTGGGCCATCGTCGGCGGAGCGATCGACGCGCGTTTTACCAATGCCATTAAAAAAGGCATTATGGCCAAAATGGAAGAAGGCCCGCTGACCGGCTCTTATTGCCGCGACATCCGCGTGAGCATTTACGACGGTAAAATGCACCCGGTCGATTCCAACGATATGGCTTTCCAAATCGCTTCCACCATGGCGTTCAAAGAGGCTTTCCCCATGTCGGCCCCGCAAATACTGGAGCCCATCTACAACCTCGAAGTGATGTGCGACGCCGAATTTATGGGCAACGTCATGGGCGACCTGCAAACCCGCCGGGCCATCATTATGGGTATGGACTCACAGGGGCACTACCAGGTCATCCGCGCCCGCGTCCCCTTGAAGGAATTACACCGTTATTCCTCCACGTTGCGCTCGCTGACACAGGGCAAAGCCAAATTCACCGTTGATTTTGCCGAATATGCCGCGGTGCCGGGCGATATTCAGTCCAAACTGACGGCCGAATACGCGGCGCATGCGTCGGCGGAGGAGCATCATTGAGTGATTGAGTGATTGAGTGATTGAGTGATTGCAATCACTCAATCACTCAATCACTCAATCACTCAATGATCAATATGCTCTTGCGAACAACACCCGCCGTTCGCTGGGTTTTCCGGTGAGGATACACTTGCCCGGCTCTTTTTCCCCGTCAACCGGGATACAGCGGATCGTGGCCTTGGTGCGTTCCTTGATTTCCAGTTCCGTTTCAGTGGTGCCGTCCCAGTGGGCAAAGGCGAATCCGCCTTTGTTTTCCAGCACGTCTTCCAGTTCGGCCCAGGTATCTGCTTTGGTGATATGCGCGTCTCGGTAGGCTTTGGCGCGGTTATACAGGTTGGCCTGGATATCGTTGAGCAGGTCGGCCACGTAATTGGCCACGCCGTCGAGCGGCACATTGGATTTTTCTTTCGTGTCGCGGCGGGCCACTTCCACCTGTCCGGCGTCGAGATCGCGCTGGCCGAGGCCGAGGCGCACCGGTACGCCGATCATTTCGTATTCGGCGAATTTAAAGCCGGGGCGGTTTTGGTCGTCGTTGTCAATTTTGACCGAAATGCCTTTGGCGCGCAGTTGTGCCGCGATTTTTTCGGCGGCCTCCGTCAGAGCGGGAGCGGGTTTGGGGATGGGCACGATGACCACCTGCAGCGGCGCCAGTTTGGGCGGCAGCACGAGGCCGTCGTCGTCGGAGTGCGTCATAATAAGGCCGCCCACCAGACGGGTGGATACGCCCCAGGAGGTAGCCCAGACGTGTTCCTGCTGGTTGTCTTTATTGAGAAACAACACGTCAAATGCTTTGGCGAAGTTCTGGCCGAGGAAGTGCGAAGTGCCGGCCTGGAGGGCTTTGCCATCCTGCATGAGGGCTTCGATACAAAACGTCTCGTCGGCGCCGGCAAAACGTTCGTTAGGCGTTTTTATACCTTTGATCACCGGCATGGCCATGTACTCTTCGGCGAAGCGGGCGTATATGTCCAGAATCCGCAGGGTTTCCTCCATGGCTTCTTCGGCGCTGGCGTGCGCGGTATGGCCTTCCTGCCACAGAAATTCTGCCGTGCGCAGAAACGGCCGCGTGCGCATTTCCCAGCGCACCACGTTGGCCCATTGGTTGATTAGGATGGGCAGGTCGCGGTAGCTTTGTATCCAGTCGCGGTAGGTATGCCAGATAATCGTTTCCGAAGTAGGGCGCACGATTAGTTCTTCCTCCAGTTTGGCCTCCGGGTCTACCACCACGCCGCCGCCGTTGGGGTCATTCTTCAGGCGGTAGTGCGTTACCACGGCACATTCTTTGGCAAAACCTTCGACGTGAGCGGCTTCCTTGCTCAGGAAACTTTTGGGAATAAACAAGGGGAAGTACGCGTTGACGTGTCCTGTTTCCTTAAACATCGCGTCCAGCGCGTCGCGCATTTTTTCCCAAACGGCATAGCCGTGCGGCTTGATCACCATGCAGCCGCGCACCGGCGAATTGTCGGCCATGCGCGCTTTGTGAACAATATCGAGGTACCACTGGGAGT
>CALEYM010000262.1 GCA_937926185.1 uncultured Bacteroidota bacterium
GAGGCTGTTTGTTAAACATATTAAAAAAATGATAATCCGATGAAAAAACGCGGTGATTCCAGCCCGTCGCCATCTGCTTTTTCTTTCGGCGCTGGCGTCATTTTTACCCCGTGACTTAAATCACGAACAAACGCCTGCCCCGCTGGCTACCTTTGCCTTTCCATTGCGTATTCTTCTCATTTTTCAAAATAATGTTCAAAGACATCGTACACGCACCGACCTTTTGGCTGATCCTGCTGGCCATGGTGGCCGGCATTTTCGTGGTGATCAACAACCTGCGTAACTACCGGCTCAGGCTGGAACAACGCCCCGAAATCCGGGAAAAATGGGCGCCCCAGGCGCGTTCCCTCAGATGGATGCACTGGCTGCTGGAACTGCTGGTCATGATAACGGTCATCGGTGGCGTCAGCGCCTGGTACGTCGATTCGGCCGCCGAAAAGAAAGTGCGGGCCGAACGCATGGCCCAACTGACGCCGGATTTCGACCCAAATAAGTTTTGGACGGCGCCCGATCCCGCGCTGGCCCAATTCGACCCCGACGCCAAACTCATCGAATACGGCCGCGATCTGATCGTGCACACGCAGGATTACTTCGGCCCCGCGGGCCTGGTGCGCCCCGCGAGCATCAACGGCCTCAATTGCCAGAGCTGCCACCTCGACGCCGGGGCCAAACCCTTCGGCAACAATTATTTTGCCGTGCAAAGCACTTACCCGCTCCTGCGCGCCCGCTCCGGTACGCTCGAAACAATCCCCAAACGTGTCAACGACTGTTTCGAACGCTCCCTGAACGGTCAGCCGCTCGACACCAACAGCCGGGAAATGAAGGCCATCATGGCTTATATCCGATACCTTGGCAGCGGCGTACCCAAAGACGCCAAACCCCGGGGAACCGGTCTGGTGGAGGTGCCTTTCCTCGACCGGCCCGCCGATCCGGCCAAAGGCCGCGTCATTTACGACGCCAAATGCGCCTCCTGCCACGGCGCCGGCGGCCAGGGTTTGCCGATGCCCGGTAGCCCGCGCGAGTACCCGCCGCTGTGGGGCGATGGCAGCTACAACGAGGCGGCAGGCCTTTTCCGCCTGTCGCGTTTCGCCGGTTACGTCAAGGCCAATATGCCCTTCGGCGCCGCTCACGACAACCCGCAGCTGACCGACGAAGAGGCCTGGGACGTGGCCGCTTTTGTCAATTCGCAGCCCCGGCCCAAACACCCCTTCCTCGACCAGGACTGGCCCGATATTTCCAAAAAACCGTTCGATCATCCGTTCGGACCGTTTAAGGACACTTTCCCGGAAGCGCAACACAAATACGGCCCGTTCGGGCCTATCGTAACTTTTTACAAAAAAAAATAAACACACAGCACCTATGTGTTTATAAATAAAAAACGTGTTCAATTACTTAAATCAAAACCAAATACATGTCATCCAAATCCAACAGACGGAAATTCCTGCGCAATACCCTGCTCACCGGCCTGGGCGCAAGCCTGTCGCCGCTGGCAGCGCCGGCAAAATCATTAGTCCCCGCTGAACAATCAAACACGGAAGGCGCCGATCCCATGGAGC
>CALEYM010000263.1 GCA_937926185.1 uncultured Bacteroidota bacterium
ACTCATCACTCATAACTTGCCCCGCCGCCTTGTCAGCCCCATACCCTTTTCCTGTCAAAAAAACATTTGTAGTGCCGTCAAATCTGCCAATCCGTCAGGTTTGTTGGGCGTGGCACATTCATTGATTGGAACGGTGGACGGTAGACGGTAGACGGCGGACGGTAACTGCCAAGCTTCCCGAAACCCGCTAACCCTCAAACCTATAAACCACTTCAAGTAAAGACATGGGAAAAATTATCGGAATTGACTTAGGAACAACCAACTCTTGCGTGGCCGTTATGGTCGGCAACGAGCCCGTGGTAATTGCCAATGATGAAGGCGCGCGCACGACGCCCTCGGTTGTAGGCTTTTTGGACAACGGCGAGCGCAAAATCGGCGCGCCGGCCAAACGCCAGGCCATTACCAATCCGAAACGCACTGTATCTTCCATCAAACGTTTCATGGGTATGCGTTTCAGCGAACGCAGCGAAGAAGCGGGCCGCATGCCCTACAAAGTTGTGCGCGGCGACAACGATACCTGCCGAGTCGACATCGACGGGCGGCTGTACACCCCACAGGAAATCTCTGCGATGGTGTTGCAAAAAATGAAAAAGGTGGCCGAAGACTATCTCGGCGAAACCGTAACCGAAGCCGTGATCACCGTACCGGCCTACTTCAACGACTCCCAACGCCAGGCTACCAAAGAAGCCGGCGCCGTCGCAGGCCTCGACGTGAAACGCATCGTGAATGAACCCACGGCGGCGGCCCTGGCTTACGGCCTCGACAAACGCCACAAAGACATGACAATCGCCGTGTACGACCTCGGCGGCGGCACCTTCGACATCTCGATCCTCGAACTGGGCGGCGGGGTTTTCGAAGTAAAATCCACCAATGGCGACACACACCTCGGCGGCGACGATTTTGACCAGGTCATTATCGAATGGCTGGCTTCGGAATTTCAACGCGAAGAACACGTGGACTTGCGCAAAGACCCGATGGCCCTCCAACGCCTGAAAGAAGCCGCGGAAAAAGCCAAAATTGAACTTTCCGCCGGCCAGGAAACCGAGATCAACCTGCCGTATATCACGGCAATCGACGGCGTACCCAAACACTTAGTTAAGAAACTCAGCCGCGCGCGCTTCGAACAAATGGTAGACAGCCTGGTGCAACGCACCCTCGAACCCTGCCGCAAAGCCCTGCAGGATGCCGGCATGAAACCTGCCGAAGTGGACGAAGTCATCCTCGTGGGCGGTTCTACCCGTATCCCGCGCATCCAGGAAGCCGTGGAGCAGTTTTTCGGCAAAAAACCGAACCGCAGCGTCAACCCCGACGAGGTGGTGGCCGTGGGCGCCGCTATCCAGGGCGGCGTGCTCAGCGGCTCGGTGAGCGACGTGCTGCTGCTCGACGTAACCCCGCTGTCGCTCGGCATCGAAACCATGGGCGGCGTGTACGACGTGGTCATAGAAGCCAACACCACGGTGCCGACCAAAAAAGGCAAAACCTACTCTACGGCCAGCGATAACCAGCCTCAGGTGGAAATCCACGTGCTGCAGGGCGAGCGCCCGATGGCCCGCGACAACCGCTCGGTCGGCCGCTTTATCCTCGACGGCATCCCGCCGGCGCCACGCGGCGTACCGCAAATCGAAGTTACCTTCGACATCGACGCCAACGGCATCCTCTCGGTCACCGCGATGGACAAAGGCACCGGCAAACAACAAAATATCCGGATCGAAGCCAGCACGGGCCTCTCGAAAGAAGAAATCGCCCGCATGAAGGCCGAGGCCCAGGCCAACGCCGAAAACGACCGCCAGGCCCGCGAACGCGCCGAAAAACTCAACCTGGCCGACTCGCTCATTTTCCAAACGGAAAAACAACTGCGCGAATTCGGCGACAAGGTGCCGGCCAACCATAAGGAGAATATCGAAAAGGCACTCGGCGATCTGCGCGAAGCCCATAAATCGGAAGACCTCGGCCGCATCGACCAGGCTACCGAGGCGCTCACCGCCGCGTGGAACACCGCCAGCCAGGACATCTACCAGGCCACCCAATCGGCCAATGGCGGCGCCGCCGCGGAGAACCCCTACGGTTCCGCTACCGGCGGCCCGGCCGGTGATGGCGGCTCCAAAGCCGGCGATACGCAGGATGTGGAGTTTGAGGAGGTGAAGAGCTAGTGTGAGGCGGGAATTGAAAAAACAAGGGAGGGGTAAAATTGATTTTTTGACAAAAATCAATTTTACCCCTCCCTTGTTTTTTCAATTTACAAATTTGGAGAACACAGGCTGGCAGGGCTTTAATACGTTTACTAAACTCCAAAAGTTTAGCAAACGCACACTCCCGGTCAGGCTTTATTCAACACCAGCTGCCGTACCTCCGTTACATCGCCAACCGACAACCGCAACAAATACACCCCCGCCGGCAAACCGCCCAAATCCAGGGTGCACCTGCCCGTGCCATCAAGGCTGATTTCCCCGGATTGATACACGCGGCCTGCCACATCGGTCAAAACAAATACAGCCCTTTCATTTGCTGATGCGCTGCTTAGTTCCACCCATACCCGCCCGTCGGTAGGATTGGGAAACAGGCGGAACAGATCGGGCGTCAGCCGATCTTTCGCGCTGACCAGTGCCGGCACATGAAAGGTTTGTAACAGGGAAGGACATTCATGGGCGTCGGTAACCTGCACGGTATAATTGCCTGGAGCCAGCCCTTCCATATCTTCCGTTTCGCCCACGACCTGCCCGTTTTCATCTGTCCACAAAAAATAATAAGGCGCAGTGCCGCCGGAAACGCTGACGCTGATCGATCCGTTGAACAGGCCGGGAACCGTGCCGGTGATCTGATCGGTTGCCAGCGTGATGGGTTCCGGGGCGTACACGGGCAGACAAAGATTCCGGACGACACATTCTTTTTCATCCACGATACGGGCACAATAGGCGCCGGCGGGTAAACCCTCTATGGTGAAGCCTGTCTGTCCGTCGTCCCATACTACTTTGTAGGCCGTCGGGTCGCCGGCGATAAAAACAGCGGCGGCGCCGTTTGAAAATCCTGCACAGGTGACAGGTTTTACCTCGCTTTTTATTTCCGGGGTTTCCGCCGGCATTACAGCGATCGTGACCATATCCAGTCCGGGTTCCCCTTTTGCCGACGCATATTCGGCTTCCAGCGCGATGTGAAACACGGTGCAGGCCGGCGTGCCGGCAGGGATCAATACGGGTACCAGCATAGTGGTGTCGCGGCCGGCGGCCAGCATGACCGGCTCCAGGTGGATCACTTCTTCGAATGGTTGAAGTATCCGCAGGCGGGGCAAAATCAAATCCACGCTCCCGTCGTGACCCAGATTCAGTATTGAAAACTGCACGGTTATCCATTGATCGAAGGGCGATTCGGGCACGAAGCTTTGGTCGTTTCCTGTTGTTTTGATCGAGGATTCCTCTTCTTCCGGACATTTTTCGCAGGAAAAGTGATAGGTGAAAGACTCTTTTCCGTTGGATACGATTTTGTCGGAACTGGCAATTTTATAATCGACGGAGACGTGATACGTCCAGGTATCCGTGCCCGGGCAGGTCAGGAATTTGTTGGGCACTTTGATATCCTTCACCACGGGTTTGGTGGAATTTCCATCAAAAATCGTTGTGCTCACACCGTTCGGGGCGGTCACTTCGATCTTTTTTATCGTATCGCCGGAATGGGCGGGCGATACGGTGAGTTCGAAGCTGAGTTCGGCCGAAGTCCAGAGGCAATCGCCGTCGCAGTTCGCGCCGCTGCAAATCCGCTTGAGGTTCACCGTTTTGTTTTGCGGGAAGGAAAC
>CALEYM010000264.1 GCA_937926185.1 uncultured Bacteroidota bacterium
CTGCAAAAATTTGAATATCCTATAAAAAACTGGACGCATGGCCCCGTCACCAGTCTGGCTGCTTACGGCAGCCGGGAGTTGTGGATTGGCACCGGCGGCTCCGGACTGATCCGGCTGGAAACGCATCAGATGCAAGCCGGTAATGCAGGGTCGTTCCCGCTCCCCGATTCCCATGTCCTCCGCCGCGAAAAAATCAACGCGCTTTTTAAAGACCGGGAAGGGCTGCTGTGGGTGCTGACGAATAAAGGCGCCATTTATGCGGGAAATGTTAGTATCGGTCTGCTCGCCACGCCTTACCCCGACGTGCAGGCCGTTTGTGTCGACAGTAAAAGAAGACTTTGGGTTGGCACTCCGCGCGGGCTTTTTTTACGGGAAAACGGCCAGTTCAAAACGATCCTGCCCGGGCAGGAGAACATCCTGTCGCTGTGGGAAGCGCCGGATGGCCAGATGTGGGCGGGCACTTTTGGCAACGGTGTGTTTATGCTCGATTTGAACGGAAAAGTATTGCAGCGGCTTACAGAGAGAAACGGTCTGGGCAACGGCAGTGTATTATCGATCAGCGGCGACAGCCGGCGGGTCTGGCTCGCTACCCTGGGCGGTGTCACGCAAATAAGCCTCCGCAATCTTCAGGCACGGGTGCACAAAAGCGAACTGGGCGCCGGTTACGTGTACAAAGTTTTAACCGACAGCAAAGGCAGAACCTGGTTTGGTACGGACGGCGAAGGCCTGATCGTGCTGGAAAACGATACCTTTCGGCACTACCGGGAAGCGGCCGGCGTGGCGCTGAAAACGATTTATTCTATCGCGGAGGACAAGCAGGGCCATATCTGGTTTTGTGCGGAAAAGGAAGGCTTGTTCCGCTTCGACGGGCAAAGTTTCCGCCAATACACCGTAAAAGACCATTTGCACAGCATGGCCGTCAACGGCCTGGCCGTTGACGGCAACGGATACGTTATCATTACTTATGAAGACGGCATCGACGTGCTGACCCCCGAAAGCGGGCACGTGTCCTTCTTCGACGCTGCCACCGGCGCGCCAAGCCATGAAGCTAACCTCAATGCCTTGTGCCAGGATGCCGACGGCAACGTATGGATCGGAGCCAAACAGGGCGTCATCCGGCTTGCGGCCTACGACGAACCTTTTATGTTCGACCCTGAGCCGAATATCACCGCCGTGTCGGTATTTTTACAACCCTTTGATTTTCTGTCCAATACCGCCTTCAGTTACGATCAAAACTATTTTCTGTTCAATTTTACCGGGCTGTGGCATACCAACCCCGAACAGGTGCGTTACCGATACCGGCTGGAAGGATTCGACCACGATTGGATTGTGTCGAAGGAACATTTTGCTTCCTATCCCAATCTGCCGCCCGGCCGTTACGTATTTCACCTGCAGGCCAGCGAACACGGCGATTTCGAAGGAACGCCCGAAGCTACCTATGCTTTCCGGATACGCCCGCCATTCTGGACCCGTTGGTGGTTTGTTGCCCTGTGTTCGGCGGCGGCAGCAGCCCTGCTCTATGCATACATCCGTGCCCGTGAACAGCGTTTCCACCGCGAGGCCACGTTGCGCCGCGAATCGGTGGCATCACAATTCGCGGCGCTGAAAAGTCAGATCAATCCGCATTTTTTATTCAATAGTTTCAATACGCTGATCACTATTATAGAAGAGAATCCCAAAATCGCTGTCGAGTACGTCGAACATCTGTCCGATTTCTATCGCAGCATTATGATTTATCGCGAAAAAGACCTGATCACGCTCGGCGAAGAACTGGAACTGGTGCGCAATTTTAACTTTTTACTCAAAAAACGCTACGAAGATAATTTCCACCTCAATGACAAATTGAACGGTCAGACAGGACGCATCATGCCGCTTACCCTGCAGATGCTCGTGGAAAATGCCGTGAAACATAACATCATTTCCGGCACAAAACCGCTGACGATAGATATTTATACGGAAAATAACGAATACGTGGTAGTCAGAAACAATAACCAGCGAAAACTAAAACCCGAAGCCGGCACTCATTTCGGCCTGCAAGGCCTGGTCAACCGGTATGCTCTTTTCGGCGCTCCACCCGTAATCGTAGAGGAAACGCCGGAGTTTTTCACCGTTAAAGTACCCATTCTATGAAAGTTTTAATTGTTGAAGACGAAAACGCGGCCGCCCGCCGCCTGGAAAAACTGCTCAAAGACCTTGCGCCCGACGTGGTCGTTCTGGCCCAAACCGACAGCGTGGAATCTTCCGTGCTCTGGCTCGAAAATAACCCGCAACCCGACCTGATCTTTATGGACATTCACCTGGCCGACGGCGCCAGTTTCGATATTTTCGAACACGTGAACGTCAAATGCCCGATCATTTTCACCACCGCTTACGACGAATACGCCCTGCAGGCTTTTAAAGTAAATGCCGTGGACTACCTGCTAAAACCCATCAAAAGCGCCGAACTCACCGCGGCCCTGCACAAATACAAACAGGTGTTCAAACCGGCGCCCGATTATGCCGCACTGCTCGAAACGCTGAAAAGCCAGCAAAATGAAAATTACCTGCAACGCATGCTGATCCGTTTCGGCCACAGCCTCAAGCTGGTCGACCTGTCCGATGCCGCCTATTTCTACACCAAAGATAAAATTACCTTCCTCATCACCCGCTCCAGCAGCAAACGCTACCCGGTGGATTATCCGTTGGACAAACTGGAAGAAATGCTGGACAAAAAGGTATTTTTCCGGATCAACCGCCAGTTTATCGTCAACGTGAACGCCATCCGCGAAATGCACCCCTATTCCAAAAGCCGGGTGAAGGTAGACCTCGACCCGCCCACCGAGCTGGAAACCATCGTCAGTACCGAGCGTTCGGCGGAGTTTAAAAAATGGCTGGTGGGCGAAACCGCCTGAGCCGGTTTGCATCTGACATTTTTGACCTTAAACATTTAAGGACTAATCCTGTTTCTATAACTTTGTGCGGGCAGGACGGGCGCCC
>CALEYM010000265.1 GCA_937926185.1 uncultured Bacteroidota bacterium
CGGTCTCTTCCATCAACACCGGGATTCGGATTCAAACATTCATCGCTGGGTTTGCACAGCTCATTATATTCGATAGGAGAAACATCGTTGGTGTTGATGTCTTCGGAAAAGGCCCCTGCAATAAATGTAACCGTGGCCGAGGTGGTCAATGCTCCATCCTGCAGGCAATTCTTGGGGTTAACCTGGAATTCAATCCAGCCGATGGTGTTGGAAACATTTTTCGGCGTGGGCGCCTGGTACAGGCCAGGCAAGTTGATGGCGGGAAATTCGAAGGAAACGGTATTGGGCAATTCATAGGTTGTGTTCAGCGTAGCCCAAGCCGGCCCGTGAGCAAGCGTTTGTATGCTCGACACATCCACAATTTCAGTTCCGTTATCCTGGCCGTCAAAATTGACCGTTACCTCTACCTCTTCGGCTTCAGCAGTGCCGATGTTCTGAAATTCAACCCGGTATTTAAGCGGTTCGGCATTTTTGACATTGGGGCAAACCTGCTTTTGCCTGGCTGTCAGAATATTCGGATCGTGTGGATTGCCTCTGGCGGAAACGGTAGCCCGGACGGCAGGAAATTGCACCTGGGGTAATAATGGAAAGGTCATTGACCCGGTTATGGTATATGACATGCCCAGTTGCGGCGTACCTTTCAATAAAAGGAAAACCATGTATGAATTTCCGCTTGCCGGAGAATTTATGGTTACGGTATTCCCGGCATCCGGGATATGGATGCTCTGTTGCGGGCCAATAGCGATATTTTTTCCCCACTTATCCTTGTAAATAGCGCCCTCGGCAACAAAAGGCGCCGGGATATGGATCGTAACAACACTTTCACTGGTATTGGGCAGCACCGTAGCCACTATGAAAAACCAGGGCTCCGCCGGCGTCTCGAAAGTCGGGATGGTCGTATTATCGGTCAAAACTTCCAATCCGGACAGATTCGTAAAAGGCATCCAGGTATAACTTAACCGCAAGGGTTGGGAATTTGTCTGGCCTAAAGCTACGTTGGGGCAGGTGGGACAAGAATTTTCGACTGGAAATGTTGTAGATGTCAACCTGAGCGGGCCACCCTTCCGCGCGATATAAGCGACAACCTGTTGCATACCGCCGTCGACAAACCGTCGGGTTATGGCCGCCGTCGGGTTCACCGTTGTTTTGCGGCTTATCGTATAAAAACCATCTGAAAACCGGTATACAACAAGATCCTGATCTCCTAATCCAAGGGTACTGAAGGTGTAATCCTGCCCTACATGTGTTTCAACTATCTGGTAAGCTGGAGGCGGTGTCTGACCATTTACTCCCTGGACTGCCAAGGCCAAAAGCGCAATACCCAATATGTATGGCTTTGGTTTAAAATTCGAACATAAAAAACGCATGCGGTAGTAATTATTAAGTGGTGAATAAAATTCTCTAATCCTTAAACAGACAACGTGTGACACCTTCGCAAGGACTTTTTTAAAAAATATTTGGCAAGGTAGCCAACAAAATGCGCCCGGGCCTGCATGACCCGGGGTGTATTTCTGGCAGTACCGGTTCGGGAACCAGTCGGTACAAAGCGGGAGAGTGGCAAAGCGATAAGCATTAAGAGTATGTTGGGGATTTTCTGCCGGAGCCAAAAACGAGGGCTTTTTTCGTCAGTTTTCGCGTTTTTGAAGGAGCATAGCCGGGCCTACGTGACTGAAAAAAGGCGAAAAATGGCGGAAAAAGAACCGTTTTTGGCCCGGCGAGAAAATCCCCAACATGCTCTTAATCCGTTGCGGGCCGCGCGCCCCGGTTCCCCGTCCATGAATCTGAATCGGAACCTTTTTTATTGCCGCACCATGACACGAACGAAACACTGTCCTGCTCTCCTTCCAGCCCTGACGGCTATTTTCACTTTTTATTATTTACAGGCAAATGCGCAATGCCCTCAGATAGAGGCAATTATGGTGGATGCATGTGGAACTGAGCAATTTAACGAGTTTGTCATTATTCGTTCCGGCGGCGGTTTCAATACGGCGGACATTGAATTGGACTATGACCTGAACAACAATATTCTCGGACCGGTCAATAATGACATCAATATTGACAACGGCAACGATCCCGGCGATCCGACGCCTTGCGGACTTACGGCGGGAAACACGGCGGCTTTTACCGGTTGTCCTAATCTGATCGCTGTAGGACCGGGTGTGGATATTCCGGCAAATGCTATTGTCGTGCTGCAAAACAATTCCAACCCTCAAAACAACCTGTACGATTTTAGTTCATTATGCGGCACGGGGCAGTGTATTTACGTTATTGCCAGCAGTTGTGTGCGCTCGGCCGGTGGCTTTACCAATGGCGGTGGCGGCGGCACCCGGACGACAAACTTTTCCATAGCAGGTACCTGTATACAAACGATTACTTACAATCTGCCTTCCCTTGTCGGCAACAACGGCGCCTACTACCTGCCGCTCACCAACGTGTACGGCAACGCCGGCTGCGTCGCCCCGCCTGTAACCGGCCCTTCGTTGCAGCCGCCGAACATCGACCCCATCCCCAACGTCACCATCTGCGGCGATTACATCCTGCCGCCCATCACCGGTACCAACCTGACGGGAAATGAAGCCTATTACACCGGCGCGAACGGCACGGGTACGCAGTACAACGCGGGCGATGTCATCAGCACACCCGGCACCTATTACATCTATGATCAGAACGGCCCGGTAGGATGCGACGACCAGGTACAATTTACCGCCACTATCGGCGCCCCGCCCACAGTCAATCAACCCGCCGATGTTACAGTGTGCTCCGGCCAGTCGGTAACCGTGAACTTTACGGGCACGCCGGCGGGTACGGTGTTCAACTGGACGAACGACAATACCGCTACGGGTCTTGCCGCGGGTGGTACCGGAAATATCAACTTTGTGGCCGCCAATGTTACGGTGCAGGAAATATCCGCGGTCACCGTAACGCCGAACAACGGCATCTGCGACGGCGATCCCGTCACGTTCACCATCACCGTCAATCCGCGCCCGCAGGTCGACGATCCGCCCAACCAAACCGTTTGCGGCGGCGAGCAGGTGGACGTGGCGTTCACCGGATCGGGTACAAACCCGACCTACAACTGGACCAATACCAACACCGCCATCGGCCTGCCGGCCAGCGGCAGCGGCGACATCAGTTTTACAGCCAACAACCCAAGCAATCCCATTACAGGCACTATCACGGTCACCGCCACGGAAAACGGCTGCCCCGGCACGCCGCAGAGTTTTACCATCACGGTAAATCCCACCCCCTCGGTGAACCAGCCGAACGACGTGATCGGCTGTGCCGGACAGACGGTAACCGTCGGTTTCACCGGCTCTGCCGGCGCGGTTTTCAACTGGACCAACGACAACACCGCTATCGGACTGGGCGCCTCGGGAACCGGTAATATCAGTTTTCCGGCAGCCCTTGTCGGCAACCCGGAAACCGCCACCATCACGGTAACGCCGGCAAATGCCGCCGGTACCTGCAACGGCGCCCCGGTGACCTTTACCATTACCATCAATCCCGGCCCCGCGGTGGACAATCCCGGCAATCAATTGGCCTGCGGCGGCCAGTTCGTGTCGATCCCCCTGACCAGCCCGACCAACCCTACCCTGAACTGGACCAACAGCAATACCGCCATCGGTCTGCCGGCCAGCGGTTCGGGCGATATTAATTTCAACGCTTCCAACGTGGCAACCCCGCAAACGGGTACGATCACCGTGACGCCCGTGGAAAACGGCTGTACCGGCCCCGTCCAAACCTTTACCATCACGGTAAATCCGGCGCCGTTTATGACCCAACCGAACGACGCGACCGTGTGCAGCGGCGACGAAATAACGGTAAATTTTACCGGCACAGCAGGCGCTACGTTCAACTGGACGAACGATAATACCGCCATCGGCCTGGACGCCGCCGGTTCCGGAAATATTTCCTTTTTTACGGCTACCGGCCTGATCTTTCCAGAGGTGGCCACGATTACCGTCACGCCGAACAACGGCTTCTGCGACGGCGCATCGCGCACTTTTACCATCACCGTAAACCCCACGCCCGTGATGGACGTGCCGCCGAACCTGACGGTGTGCGGACTTCAGCAGGTCAATGTAGCCTTTAACAGCCCCGGCAACCCCACTTACGCCTGGACCAACAGCAATGTAAATATCGGCCTGCCGGCCAGCGGTTCGGGAAACCTGAATTTTACAGCCGCCAATGTCGTCACTAACCAGACGGGCACAATCACGGTGACGCCATCCGAGGCGGGATGCCCCGGGAATCCGGTAACATTTACCATTACCGCGGTGCCGGCGCCCATGGTGAATCAGCCGGGCAATGTGACCATTTGCGCGGGCCAGTCCATCCTCATCAATTTCTCCGGCTCGAACGGCGCTGTTTTCAACTGGACCAATAGCAATACGGCCATTGGCCTGCCCGCCTCCGGCAGCGGGAACCTCAGCCTGACGGCCGCGCCCGTAATGACGCAACAGGTGGGCACGATCACAGTGACGCCCTCGAACGGCAGTTGCAACGGGGCGCCCGTATCTTTTACCATCACCGTCAATCCTGCGCCGGCAGTGAACCCGCCCGCCAATGTTGGCGTGTGCAGCGGCGCCCCCGTGGCCGTTAATTTTACCGGCACCCCCGGCGCAACGTTTAACTGGACGAATACCAACACCGCCATCGGACTGGGCGCCTCGGGCAGCGGAAATTTAAATTTTAATGCTGCCACTGTGACCGCCACGGAAACAGCCACCATCCTGGTGACGCCCGTTTTGGGCAATTGCAACGGCACGCCCGTGGCGTTTACCATCACGGTAAGCCCCGGCGTGAGTGTCGGCAACCCCGGCGACCGGACGGTTTGCGGGGGCAATGCGGTGAATATCAGCTTTACCGGTACCGGAAACCCGACGCTCAATTGGACCAACAACAATACTGCCATCGGCCTGCCGGCCAGCGGCAGCGGAAATATCGGTTTTACGGCAGCCAACGTGGCCACGACGCAAACGGCCACCATCACCGTGACGCCCTCGGCGCCGGGATGCACCGGCACGGCGCAAACCTTTACGATCACCGTCAATCCCGGCGCTTCCCTCCAGGCGCTCAACGATATCGCGACGTGCAGCGGCCAGCCGGTCAACGTGACTTTTAACGCCTCTGCCGGCGCGACGGTCAACTGGACCAATTCGAACCCCGCCATCGGTTTGGCAGCCGACGGCAGTGGAAACTTCATGTTTACGGCAGCCAACGTGACTGCGACAGAAACTGCCACCATCACGGCCACACCGGTGCTCGGCCCCTGCAGCGGCGCGCCGGTCAGTTTTACTATTACGATAAATCCGGGCGTAAGCGTCGACAGCCTGAACGACCTGTCGGTGTGCGCGGGCGATACGGTGGCGGCGGCGTTCAGCGGCATGGGTAATCCCACCTACTTCTGGACCAATGACAACCCGGCCATCGGCCTGCCGGCGAGCGGCACGGGGGATATAAATTTCGTGGCGGCAAATGTGACGGCGCCGGAAACAGCGACGATAACGGTGACGCCGCAGTTGGTGGGCGTAGGGTATGCTTATATTACAAACTTTGGTTCAAACGACGTATCGGTAATCGATTTGACAACGAATACCGTTATTACCACTATACCGGTAGGGTCAGGTCCTTTAGGCGTAAGCGTAAGTCCGGATGGCCGCTATGTTTACGTGACTAACCAAAGTAGCGCAAATGTATCAGTGATTGATGCGACGACCAATTCAGTCATTACATCTATTCCCGTAGGGAACGATCCAACCGGCATTGCAGTCAGTCCGGATGGCAGTCATGTCTATGTAACCAATTGGGCTGCAGCAAGCGTATCGGTGATCGATGCCTCGACGAATACTGTAATTGCAGTAGTAAGCGTAGGACTTGGCCCTTATGGTATTGCTGTCAGCCCTGATGGCAGTAAAATTTATGTCACCAACAGCGCTTCAGATAATGTTTCCATAATCGACGCCGTGACAAACACGGTGATTGCGACAATATCGGTTGGGGATATGCCTTTTGGTATAGCGGTGAGCCCTGATGGTAGCAAAATCTATGTTGCCAATAGCAGTATAACTTCTAACAGCGTATCAGTTATAGATGCGGCAACAAATACTATAATCGCCACAATATCTGTAGGCAATACTCCGCATGGCATAGCGTTAAGCCCGGATGGGAATTGGGTATATGTATCCAATGAAGTTTCCGGTACTGTCAGTGTCATCAATACGGCGACAAATAATGTGGTTGCCACAATTCCGGTTGGGGGGCTGGGGCCGGTCGGATTGAGTGTAACGCCCGACGGCAGTTTTGTATATGTTACCAATATTTTGACTTTCAGCGTGTTTGTTATTGATGTCTCTTCAAATACCGTGATCTCAAATATTCCGGTGGGCATCAACCCTGCCGCCTTCGGAAACTTCATCACTGCCAAACCCGCCTGCACCGGCGACCCGCAAACCTTCACTATCACCGTCAACCCCACGCCCACCC
>CALEYM010000266.1 GCA_937926185.1 uncultured Bacteroidota bacterium
CCAGGTGTTTCTGTATCATGCGGCAGTCATGACGCTCACCGGAATGTTCTGGGGCAATTTGCTGGGGGTGGGTTTTTGCATATTGCAGGATAAGTTTCATCTGATCCGCCTGAATGAAGCCGATTATTACCTGTCTTATGCGCCGGTCGAACTGAACTGGGCGCCCTGGCTTATTATCAACCTTGGCACCTTGCTCATTACGCTCGTATTTCTTTTATTGCCTTCCTATGTTGTTTCAAAAGTATCGCCGGTTCGGGCAATACGCTTTTCATAATCTTATTACCTTTAACGCAACCAATTCCGATTATTTTTCGTGAAGAATAATACTGTGAACGAAGCCGAGATCGGTAAAATACTGGATGGTTGCCGCGAGAACAAACGGGCAAGCCAGGAGCGCTTGTTTGCCGTTTTTTACAACTATGCCATGACGATTGCCCGCCGCTACATGGGAAATGCTGAAACGGCCGAAGAGATCGTGAACGACGCATTTTTTAAGGTTTTTACCAAAATTCATTATCTGACCGGCGAACAACCGTTTCGGCTTTGGCTGCGACGCATCGTAATTAATACTGCTGTCGACCGGTTTCGCTCCCAGATCGGCGACCTCCCACATACCGAGTTGCAACCCTGGCATGAAGCTGAATCCGAGCCCAGTATCGTTGAGGATCTTACCCGCGAGCAGATATTTGCCATGATCGACCGGCTTTCGCCGGCTTACCGGGCCGTATTCAATTTATACGTGGTAGATGGATTTACTCACGATGAAATTGCGCAAACCTTGAATATCAGCATAGGCACCTCCAAGTCAAATTTGGCGCGTGCGCGTCAGCAACTGAAAACCATATTCTATAACGACTTTGAAATGACAGGTAATATATGAGCGATTTTGACAAATATTTTGCCGACAGACTGGATCAGGAAAGCCAGTTCCCGAATCGGGAGAAAAACTGGAAGGCGATGTCCAAACGGCTCGACTCGTTCGATGCCGGTATGCACGGCTACGCCGCTCATTTGCGTTACTGGCAGATGGCAGCTGCAGTTTCGGTAGTCGCTATGGGTTTGTTGTTTGGGAAAATGCACCAAATGCACCGCGATGTTGCCAAATTACAAGAGATGATTGCCGGCATCCAACAGGCAAAACAAACGCCTTCCACTGCTTACAACCCCCAATTTGTTCCATCGGAAAAAACGGAGGAATGGGGCGGCACAGCTCCTGTGCAAGAGAGGCAAGCACTTGGGCTGAAATGGCATTCCTTTCCGCAGGCGCCAGGCATGTACCTCCCGATGGAACCGCCGGTGATGCGCGGGAGAAGCAGCCAGATCGTTTTTGATCCATTCCCGTTGGACGGTGAGGAAATGGCGACACAATCGCGCCCTCCAGTGTCCGGCGGAATAACCGAGCCCGGTACGAAAACTGGGAAAGAAACTCCGAGCCTTCTGAATACTTTACCAGTGCCGATCAGGGCGCCAGAAATGGCCGATGCAATACGGCTCTCGCCAAAACCAGCCGCTGTTGCCACGCCATTTATCAAACCGCGGCGGCATAATTTCTCCAAATACAGGTTGGGCGTTCAAACTTCAATCGGACTGCCCAAACCGCGGGGCCAGGGCATTTCCTCACTGAATGGGGCCGGCGTGACGGCAGAATATACCATATTGCCAAATCTGCGGCTGAGCGGTTCGGCCGACTGGATGCGCCATGAAATCAGCAGCGATACTTTTATGGAGCGGCAACATTTTCCACATGCGCATCCTAAACCCAAATTCGGCTACCGGCTGTCCAACGTGGAAGGCACTCAGCGAAGCCAGTATTATACCCTGGGCGTATCCTATTCGTTACCGGTCCGGTTTGCCCTTCGTCCGGTATTACGGGTAGCCCATACATGGGTACATTGGTCGTCGTCCCTGTACAACTTTGAGTTTGAAAAAAAATGGGCTTTTTTCCCGCCATTTGTGCCAAAACATGACTATGAACCCCAAAAATCAGATTCCGAATGGCTGAAAAACAACTGGCGTTTTGGCGCCGGGCTGGAATATGAAACCCAGCGTTGGGTAGCCGGCGTGTGGGCGGATTATTCCACCAATATGGCGGCAAACGACCCTGTATTCGACATTTTGTTCCTTCGGGCAGGCGTGGAATATAAATTCGATTGAACCTGGATGTAAAATTTTAGTCAGGGTGAATCAAAAATACCTTGCCGGGCGTCTAACTGGCCTACCTTTACGCACTAAAATCAGGTAAATGAGCAAGGTATATTCTGCCGGACAAGCCGCCGCCGCCGGCGGTGTACTTCAAAATGATCTGCTTTTGCGCGCAGCGCGGGGCGAATCGATAAGCCGCCCTCCTGTTTGGCTGATGCGGCAGGCCGGACGCATATTGCCCCAATACCGGGCGCTCCGCTCCAATTTCCCGGACTTTAAAACCTTTGTCAAAAACCCCGAGGCGGCAGCCGAGGCCACCCTGCAACCGGTGGATGAACTCGGCGTAGATGCCGCCATCATTTTTTCCGATATTCTGGTAGTGCCGGAAGCCATGGGCCTCGACTATGAAATGTTAGAGGCAAAGGGGCCGCGATTTCCGGAAGTGATTGAAAAACAAGCGGATATTGAAGCCTTGGTCAGTGGAGAAAACGCTGCAGAACGACTGTTTTACGTTTACGATGCTTTGCGTCTGGCCAAACAGGTACTGTCAGGCAGGGTGCCGCTGATTGGTTTCGCCGGCGCGCCATGGACCATCCTCGCGTATATGGTGGAAGGCAGCGGCAGCAAAACTTTTTCACGAGCCCGGCGCTTTTTATACACCGAACCGGCCCTGGCACACGCGCTGCTACAGAAAATTACCGATACGACAATTGTCTATCTGCGCGGCCAGGTTGCCGCCGGCGCCGACCTGCTCCAATTGTTCGATTCCTGGGCGGGCGAACTGCCGCCCGCACACTATCGAATCTTTGCGGTTCCTTACCTCCGGCAAATCTGCGAAGCCTTGCCGGAGACGCCTAAAACGATTTTTGCCAAAGGCGCCTGGTTTGCACTCGAGGATCTGGGGGAGTTGCCTTGTGAGGTGATCGGGTTGGACTGGAACACCCCCCCCGCCTTTGCCCGGGCGCGGACCGGTGAAACCAAAACTTTGCAAGGGAATCTCGATCCCTGTACGTTGTATGCCGATGAAAACACTATCGTAACCCAGACGAATGAAATGCTCCGGCAATTCGGCCGCCGGCATATTGCCAATCTCGGACACGGCGTATACCCCGATACGCCGCCCGAAGGTGTAAAAGTATTCGTGGAGACGGTAAAAAAATGGAACTACGATAGGGAAGTTTGAGGTTTCATGGATACATTAAAAATTGGGCTATTCCGAAAATCCGGAATAGCCCAATCTGTTTTTGCTGAAAAAAATTCGGTCTTATTTAACTCACGCTGCCAGATTTTGAGCATTGTGTTTTTCTAAACCGCTCTAAACTCCTCTAAACCTACATCACTTCTTCTTTCACGGAATTGGCTTTTTCTTTTCCACGTTTTGCCAGATTCGTGGCTTCCTGTACCAGGTTCTGGATTTTGCTGTTCACGCCTTCCACCATTTCATCCAGCTTGTCTTTGGCGTTATCCACCAAATCTTCTCCCTTCCGCACGATTTTTTTACGGGTATCAGAACCTTTATCGGGGGCGAGTAAAATGCCAAGTAATGCGCCGGCTACAAGCCCGCCAAATACGCCAAGCAATATTTTTCCAGATCTCATAATAATACAATTTTATGGTGAATGAATATGTTTTTCGTTGTTTACAACAAAAAAACCATAAAAATGTTCAAAAAACATCCATCCTTTTTTTATGAAACGGGAATAATTTGAGCGGCGTAATTCCGGAAATCATCCATACGCCGAAACCAGCCTAAGCCAAACGTTTTAGTGCTCTCCAACGTATGCAGGAAGTTCCTTTTTGCGCGGTCCAGGTCTTCAAATACGACCCGCTCGCCCTGCAGCTGGATCAACTCATGCAATGCTCCGAGTGTCTTGGAGCCTACTTTCCCGTCCACTTTCAAAGGATTCCCTGCCCTGTGCGCGTTCAGGTATTCCTGTAGTTTTTTCCCCGCGGTCAGCGGCCCGCTTCCCCACGCCCAATGGGTCATAAATTCAGCGACGGCCTGGCTTTCCATGTCGTCGCCTTTGACGGCGTCCCAGAATAATTTCTTGTA
>CALEYM010000267.1 GCA_937926185.1 uncultured Bacteroidota bacterium
TCATAAACCTCATAAACCTCATAAACCCTCATAAACCTCATAAACCCTCATAAACCCTCTCAATACGGCAGTTCAATCAGCGTCATTTCCCCGTCGCGCAGGAATTTCATTTGAAACCGCGTATCGCCCCTTTTTTTCAGAGAAATCAGCAGTTTGTTCCCATCCAGCAATTCCCAGCGTCCTTCGTCGCGCACCAGGCCGCTCTGGCCGGGCACGGCGAATAAAAGGCTGCGGTCGGAAAGGAAAAAATAACTGCCCCAACTCTCGTTGGAACACTGTCCGGGCAGAAAATCGAGATGGGTGAACTGCCATATTTTGCCTCTTCCGAATACATCGGGGTTGATGGCGCACAGCCGCCAGAGGCCGCCCGGGGTATTTTCGCCCACAATGCCGCCACGCTGGCCGGGCGCCACACCTTCGGTAAGCAGGCCGGTTATCGTCGCAGTATCGGACGACAAGGCCCAGTTCAATATACTGTCTTTCACCAGTTCGCCGCCTTCGTACACATAGCCGCGCAATTCAGTGAAATCGTAGGCATCCCGTTTTTGCCAAAGACCCTCCCGCAGATCGTCTTCGTAAATGCCCGTCCAGATGTAACCGTTCCGGTCCTGTTCCGTCCAGGGGCCGGTTTTAAAGGCATAACGGGAATAGCGGAGCTGATAACTCTCTTCATACGTCTCCGGGTCGAAGGTAACGATGGTATCCATCACCTGGTATTCCGGATCGGCTTCGAACAAACCCCGGCACAACAGCCGCGAAGGCTCCAGGCTGTCGTACTGTTGATACAGCCAGGTAGTGTCGTTCACCCGGAGATATTCTTCGGAAACGAGGTTGTTGGGGTAGTATTTCCGTACGGAAATCAGGATATTGTTTTGCGGGTCGGTAATTTGTTCCACGGCATTGCTGTATTTCCAAAAAGTGGAACCCCAAAAACTGAAAGGCACCGTATCCCGGATAATGACATCCTGGGCAGGCAGCAAAGCGGCAAAACAGGTAAAAACAAGGAAGGCGAAAACTCTGAACATACGGGTAAATCGGTTTGGTATTAAAGTTTGAAATTTGCCTGCCTATCTTCCGGAAGGCTGGCTGGCAGGAAGTTTGGAGTTTGAAACAGGCAAATGGCCTGCCGATTTATTTGAAATGCCGGAAATGGAGAAAATGAAATTCTGACTTTAACCATTTTTTAAACCCCCATTAACGTCAAACCGGCAGGAAACTTTTTTTCACAGACCGGAGTTTTCCAATCTGAAATATTATTCTTTTAAAATCTCTATTTTTGCCGCCGCACAAAACAATCAACGGTAGATGGAATACGCTCCGCGCGACATTGAACCGAAATGGCAATCCTGGTGGAAAGCCAACCGCACGTACGAGGTCAGCAACAACAGCAGCCGGCCAAAATACTACATCCTGAACATGTTCCCCTACCCTTCCGGGGCTGGGCTGCACGTAGGGCACCCGCTGGGCTATATCGCCAGCGACATTGTGGCCCGCTACAAACGGTTAAAGGGCTTCAACGTGCTCAATCCAATGGGTTACGACTCTTTTGGCCTGCCGGCGGAACAATATGCCATTCAAACCGGGATACATCCGGCTATTTCCACGGAGCAAAACATCCGGCGCTACCGTGAACAACTGGACAATATCGGCTTCTCCTTCGATTGGAGCCGGGAAGTGCGCACCAGCGACCCGGCTTTTTACCGCTGGACGCAGTGGATTTTCATGCGCCTGTTCGAACATTACTACGACCTCGACGCTGGCAAAGCCCTGCCGGTTGAGCGCCTGGTATCGGTATTTGCCCAAAAAGGCAACAATGGCGTCCGGGCCGTGTGCGACGAAGATACGCCGGCGTTCACCGCCGCCGAATGGAAAGCCATGTCTGCAAAAGAGCAACAACTGCTGTTGCTGAAATACAGACTGACCTTTCCGGAAGAATCGTTCGTCAACTGGTGCCCTGCTCTGGGCACCGTACTGTCAAACGACGAGGTGAAGGACGGCGTCAGCGAACGCGGCGGTTATCCCGTGGAACGCAAACTGATGAAACAATGGAGCATGCGCATCACGGCTTATGCCGACCGGCTGCTCGAAGGGCTGAATGAGATCGACTGGCCGGAATCCATCAAAGAACAACAGCGCAACTGGATTGGCCGCTCCCAGGGCGCCTCTGTGCGTTTTGCCGTCGATGGTTATCCCGACGTATTCATTGAGGTTTTCACTACCCGGGTCGATACGATTTACGGCGCCACTTTTATGGTACTGGCCCCGGAACACGAACTGGTGACCAGGCTGACCGCGAACGCCCAACGCGCCGAAGTGGACGCCTACGTCAAATGGGCCACCTCCCGTTCCGAAATAGAACGTATGGCCGAGGCGAAAAAAGTGACCGGCGCCAACACCGGCGCTTTTGCCGTCAACCCCTTCAACGGCGCTAAAATCCCGATCTTTATTGCCGACTATGTGTTGGCCGGCTACGGCACGGGCGCCGTCATGGCCGTGCCCAGCGGCGACCAGCGCGACTGGAATTTCGCCACGCACTTCAAACTCCCCATCGTCCCCATCCTGGATGCCCAGCAAGACCTCGACCAGGCAGCCGACGCCACCAAGGATGGGCGTTATATCAATTCCGGCATTATAAACGGCATGACTTACGAAGAAGCCACGCCCACCCTGATCCGTTGGCTGGAAGAAAAAGGCCTGGGCCGCGGCAAAGTGCAGTATAAACTGCGCAACGCCGTGTTCAGCCGCCAGCGCTACTGGGGCGAACCGGTACCCGCCTACTGGAAAGACGATGTTCCGCATCTGATCGATGAAAAAGACCTGCCGCTGGTATTGCCAGAAGTGGATAAATACCTGCCCACCGAAACCGGCGAGCCGCCGCTGGCGCGTGCGGAGGGCTGGAAATATACCCCTGCCGGCGAAGAGCAGTCTTACGAATACGAACTGAGCACCATGCCCGGCTGGGCGGGGTCTTCCTGGTATTTTTACCGGTATATGGACCCCCACAATGAACAGGCTTTTTGCAGCCCCGAAGCCGCGCAGTACTGGAATTCGGTGGACTGGTACATCGGCGGCTCCGAGCACGCGGTGGGGCATTTGCTGTACAGCCGGTTCTGGAACCATTTTCTGCACGACCTGGGGCTGGCGCCCGAACGCGAGTTCGCCAAAAAACTGACCAACCAGGGCATGATCCAGGGACGCTCCAGCATCGTATACCGCGCCAAAGAGCGATTTTTTGAAGAATACCTGTGGATCAAGGTTTTACAACCGTATTTCGCTGAATATCATCCATTGGCTATCCCGGCTTCCACGCTGGAAGAATCGTTTACCTACGATTTCGCCTTCGAAACAAACGACCTAGTGATCGAGGTGGTTTCCTGGAAAAATACCGACAAGATCGAAGCCATCCGCAAAAGCGCCGAGGCCGACGGCAAGCGCCTGCTGATCCTGTTCAACGAGGAACTGGCCGATCATATCAACGAACATCACGTTACGGCGGCTAAAGTCCGTCGGGCACTGGAGAGCCGCGAGCGGTTTTTTATGAGCGAAGAAACGCCCGTTTCGGAGCAGTTGTTCGTTTCGCACAACCTGACCGCCAAATACAGCCCCGATTGTTTCTCGCGCCTGCACGTGGACGTGAGCCTGGTAAAAGACGACTATCTGAACCTGGAAAAGGCGGCCAAATGGCCCCTGCTGGCCAACGGCAGTTTCAAAGTGGACGCCGACGGCCATTTCACCTGCAGTTGGGAAGTGGAAAAAATGTCGAAACGTTTTTTCAATGTTGTCAACCCCGACGATATGGTGGCCGAATACGGCGCCGATTGCTACCGCATGTACGAAATGTTCCTGGGGCCCGTCGAAATGAGCAAACCCTGGGATACCAAGGGCATTACCGGCGTACACGGCTTTCTGCGGCGGTTTTGGGGCTTGTTCGTAGGTGAAAACAACGCCTGGCTGCCCAACGGCGAAGCGCCCGCGGCCGACGAACTGCGCGCCCTGCACAACTGCATTAAAAAAGTGACCGACGACATCGAACGTTTCTCCATGAACACCTGTGTCAGCCATTTCATGATCCTGACCAACGAACTGCGCGCCCTGAAATGCGGCAAACGCGCCATACTGGAGCCGGCTGTCATATTGCTGGCGCCCTTTGCGCCGCACCTGGCCGAAGAGTTGTGGCGCCGCCTTGGGCATGAAACTTCCGTGTGCGATGCCGCATGGCCCGCGCTGAACGAAGAATATCTGAAAACGGATACGATCACCTACCCTATCCAGATCAACGGCAAACTGCGGGCTACCATAGAATTGCCGGCCGGTATCAGCGCTGCCGACGCAGAAACAGCCGCCCTGGCGCTGGAACAAGTGCAGAAATGGATGGACGGGAAACCGGCACGGAAAGTGGTATTTGTGCCGGGGAGGATGATTAATGTGGTGGTGTAAGGACTGTACGACTAAGGGGCTATAAGTTTTACGATCTTTTCAGCATCTGTTTTAACATTCCGCAACACCCCGCTGATCGGCTCCGTAAAG